>CAYZNP010000031.1:0-8353 GCA_964479815.1 Microcaldota archaeon | reverse complement strand
GCACCTGCCGCTCAAGATGTTCGAGCTCACGCGCTACAGCTTCAGGCGCGAGAAGAGCGGCGAACTCGCAGGTCTCAAGCGGCTCCGCGCGTTCACCATGCCGGATATGCATACGTTCGCAGCTGATGTGAAGATGGCGAAGGACGAATTCGGCAGGCAGTACGACCTGGGGCTTGAATGGAACAGGGCGCTGGGCATAGAGACCGAGGTCGCGTTCCGCATCCAGGACGACTTCTACAAGGAGAACAAGGACTGGTACGTGAGCATGGCCCGCAGGGGCGGCAAGCCGATGCTCGTGGAGATGTTCAAGGAGCGCTACGCATATTTCATCACCAAGTTCGAATTCAACTTCGTGGACAGCATGGACAAGGCCAGCGCGCTGACCACCGTGCAGATAGACGTGGAGAACGCTGACACCTATGATATCAACTACGTTGACGCGGACGGCAGCAGGAAGCGGCCGCTGATACTGCACGCGTCCATAAGCGGCAGCCTCGAGCGCGTGATATACGCGCTTCTCGAGCGGGAAGCGATGGCGATGGCAGCGGGGAAGAAGGCCATGTTCCCGGTGTTCCTCTCGCCAACGCAGATACGCGTCATCCCCGTGGGCGACAAGCACAAGGAAAGGGCTGTGGAGGTCCTGCGTGCGCTTGACAAGCGGCAGGTGCGCGTCGACATAGACGACAGGGACGAGCCGCTGGGCAAGAAGATACGCGACGCGCAGATGGAATGGGTGCCGTTCATAGCCGTGATAGGGGACAAGGAGGTCCAGTCAGGCCTGCTCGCGGTTAACGTGCGCCAGCCCGAATCCAAGAAGGATATGGCAGTGGACGCGCTTGCCGCGCTGGTGGAGAAAGGCAACGCAGGAAAGCCGTTCGAGAAGCTCTCCCTGCCCCGGGAACTGTCGAAGCGGCCTGTCATATAGGCTAACGACGGTGGACTGGGGCGGCGGCCAACCTAGCATTTATAAACCGTTGGTAGCATACTATTTGTTATGCAAAGGGTTCGCACATGGTTACTGGCCGGCTTGGGGCTGATTACCGCCTCCGCGCTAGTGGCAGGCGTCCCGTCCCGGTTGCCCAGGCACGCTATGCATGCCCAGCCCCAGGTGGAGAGCGTCATCGTCAAAAAAGAGGTCAAAAACGCGCTTGTCGAATCCGCCCGCAAATACCTGGGCATACCATATAAGGAAGAGGGCCGGCTCTTGGTGAAGAACCACAAGCCAGCGGGCCTCGACTGCCTCGGGCTGATTTACGCCGCCCTTGAGGATGTTTATGGAATCGGCTGGCGCCACCAGCATGGTGCATTCCACTGGAGCACCACCCCATCGATCCTCATGCGGCAGTTGGACAAAACCAGGAAAAATACCGAAATAATAGTTCCTGGCTTTGACGTCCTAGCCGGCCTGCACGGCGCCAAGTCCGGCATTCCCGTTGCGCTCCGCTCGTTTTCTTTCCCGCCAGCCAACGTCATCATCGACTCGACCAAAGCATTGAAACTGACAGCCGCCATGGCAGCAACCAATGATACCTCCCAGCGCCAGACCGACAGCACCGCCCTGGCATACCTAAAGCCCGGCGATTTCCTCTTCCTCCTCTGGCCTGTGAAGCCGCCGAAGGAGAACTATGATATTCCCGTCGCAAAAGATCAGTTCGGCCATGACCTTTACGTCTGGCACACGGCCATGTATACCGGGGACGGCTGGATGATTCACGCCTCTCCTGGCTTTAAAAATGCATGGGGAGATGCTATTTCCAGCGTCTATGAGGAAAATCTCATGAGCTTTCTAAGAACCAATGCTTGTAGCGGCTTCGTTCGGGTAAGATACTACGGCGTTCGACATGGCTGATCACCAGTTTAAGGAAGAGGTTCCACAGCATGCTGCCGCGCAGCCCCTCATCCACAAGTTTTCTCTTGAGGAATCCCGCAAGAAGAGCGAGGACGCCCTCTCCGCGATAATCGCGAGCAGCGCAAATAAAACGCCAATCTGCGACATCAATATAGTCGACATCGAGAACGTCCCCCGGAAAGTCCGCCTTACAAAAACCGATTTCGTCGGAACCTTCGTGAACCTGCGCTACGGCGACAAGACCACCCAGAATGCGCTGAGAAAAGGCGAGGATTTCGTAGTCCTTAAGCTCTCGACCCCGCCTTCCGGAGGCGAGCTGCTCAGCGGCCCCAAGGCGTATAACATGACATGCGGGCCGGTATCGGCCCTGGGCATCACCACAGAGCTTCTCACAAAAATATCCAAGGAAGGCTACAAGGCCGGCGAGCTGCCTCTCGTGGAAGAACTGCTGGCCAAGCTGGCGCCCAAGCTGGCCAAGCGCAACATTAACGTGCTGGAGCTATCCGTGGGCAAGCCCATAGACTGCATCGGGCTGGTCAACAGGTCGCTGGCCGCATCCGGAGCCAGGAAAATGGATGTCCTCAGGCCGGGCTCCGATGTGGAAGCGGCACTGGGGGAACCAGGCATGGCCAAGGCCCTGACGTGGTCGCCGGCTGAAATCTCCTTCGAGTTCAAAGCGTTGTCCGTGATGGACACGGCCCCGCCTGACACCACGGTCAGAACGCGCGTGGAAAATGTGGAGGCGGCCAAGAAGGACATGAAGGCTTTCATGGCGGACGCCAAGCCCGGCGACGTTGTATGCTTCCTCGAGCTGGCTGTGGGTGTGGACAACATCGCCAAGGGCAATGCCCTCGCAACATCCTCTGGCGACCGGGTGATATGGCTGGACGGCAACAACCGGCTTGTCAATACCTCAGGCATGGGCCCCAAGGCCAGGCCCGGAACGCCGTACATCGTCGGCCACACCGGAGTATATGCTGGCACTGACAGCAGCACGCATGAGCCCCTCGTTGCGCAGTCGCACGTTTACACCGGCACGGTGGAGAACGAGGTGCTGCGCGACTATATCACCACCGGCGGCAACTGGCAGGGCGTGGTGGTGCTTTCCCACGATTTCTTCGTGCCAAAGCTGGCGATGAGAGTGGAGAAGGCCGCAGGCCCCGAATGAAGCAAGATTTAAAATCGGCTACTGCCTAATCTGCCCCATGGCGGGCCCAGGAGTCCTCAACGCACCCACTATGACTGCCGAGCGGCAGCGGCCGCCACCCCTCCGCCTTTCAGGCCGTCACATGGTAGACGGCAGCGTCAACTTTTTGGGCCGTACACTCCGCACTGTGATACATGAAGGCGCCACCGTAAACGAGCTCATCGAGAAGGCGGTGAAAGACAACGGAGGACGCATAGAGAAGAAGTTCTACCCCCAGTTCGGGACCTGGGAAATCACATCCATAGAAATCGACGGCCTATGCCTCCGAAAGGATGTCAAAGGCGGCTTGCACTTTTACATCGGCCCGTCCGGCATTCCTTTTGCCAAGATGCAAGACGAACACATCGTGTTCCCTAATGGCGAGGAGCTGAAGGTCGGATTCGGCACGAACAATATATACCTGGATAAGACAAATGACAATTTCAACCCGGAAAAGAAAGAAGATTTTAACAGCAGGTACGCTGGTGGCGTACGCGAAACAGATGCAGCAAGGCGGGAACCGGGGAAGTCCGCAGAGGACGCGAAAAAAGAGGCGCAGCAGTCACATGGCGGCGCCCGCTCCGAGAAGCTGCTTCTCCCCAAAAATCTGCTCATAATAGACAAGGAGACAGGAGAGATATGCCTCATTTCCGAGCATGCTGCGAAAGCGGAAGGCTTCGCAGCACCCCAGTTCCAGACCCCGGAATATACGTCTGTGGGGCTTACAATGTCCTCCGGAGCCGGCACCATCGCAGTTCCGATGGACGGCTCGTCTACAAGAGTCCCATACCTTTTCGTGAAAACGTTCGATGGCATGATCACCGACCACATCTCGGTCCGGTTCAACCCCATCAGGGCCTATGACGTATCCCTCCATAGGCCGAAGGAAACTGTGCAGAACCGTTCGGATGCCACCTCTCTTTATTTCTCCATCCTGTGCAGGGAAGCTCGTGCAACGGATAGCGCACCCGGATTAGTCCAGCCGCTGGCAATAGGGCCGGCCAAGAAAGCAAAACCCCGGCCGCTCCATGCGCCAATCACCCCGGAAACGGTAAGATATTACTGGCAAAACCCTAGGCCGCCCCTGCAGGAGGATGCGGGCATTGCGGTTTCACACCCGAAGCTTGCGTCACTCATCAAGGAGAAACTCCGATTCCTTGGCGTGCTCTTCATGCTCCGCCGCCTTCTGGAGAAGAGGGAACCTGCGGTCAGGAAAGAAGCAGGGAAAAATAAGGCGCAGCCGGAAGCCGAGGCGCCGCGAAGAAGGAAGCGCAGGCCGGATCCACCGTTTCCTTCAATGCCCGAAATGCGGAAAAAGGGAAACAAAAAACCCAAGAAAGCAAAACCCCTGCCCCCATCATCCGTCACCCGGAAAAAGGAAAAACGCGCAAAGCAGCCATTGCCGCTCGATGCAATCCGGAAAAAGAAAGAAGCGAAATGCCGCCTGCCTGATAACCCGAAGGCCGGAGCCGTCATCGCGCCAAAACCCCTCAAAGCGAAACCCCGCGCGAAGCGCGATGAGAAAAAGAAGAGGCTGCCCGCTTATTTCATGATGGGGCTGCTCGGCCTGCTGCCGAAACGGAAGCGCCGCTTCAGCCGTGGAAGAGCAGCGGCACGAAATTGAGTATGAAGAAGGCGAGCGCCACGTAGGTGAGCGCATTCACTATGGACTTGTTCTTCACGTTCACGTCTATTATGCGGTAGCCGTCGAAAAGCGGTATGGGCAGCAGGTTCACTGCGCCAACCACGAAGTTTAGCGCGAACGTCAGGCCCAGGGTGGTGTAGATGAAGCGGGCAGGGCCCGCCCAGTCCGTGGCAATGAGGCCGTAGGCGTTTATCACCATTACTGCCGCGACGAATATCACGAAGAAAGCACAGCTCGTCAGGAGGTTGGCGGTCGCGCCGGCCACCAGCACGCGTGTCTGCCTCGGGGCGTCGACCCTGGCGAGCTTCTTCTCGTCCGGTTCCACGAAAGCGCCTATGGGTATTATGCCGAAGAATGCGATTCCCGAGGAGAGCAGCGGCACCTTGGCAATCCTCGCGAGCACGGCATGCGCCCCCTCATGCACCACCAGCACGACGACGAGCGCTGCGATGCCCTCAAAAAAAGGCAGGTTGATGCCCGGCAGCAGGAACGTGCCGCCTGAGCTCGTTGCCGCCAGGGCATTCGTGCCCAGGAACAGCGTCTTCACCAGCGCCACGAACACCACGCTCCCATAGAACACTATGCCCGCAAGCATGAAAAGGAAAAGGCCCCCTATGAGCAGTATGCCGCTGACAATCACGAGGCCGTACTCGGTGCCGCTCGCAACGGAGGTCACTGACTTGTCCACCGATGCGATGTGCAGCACCTGGAAAAGGAAGACGAATGCGGCAGGCGCGACCAGGAACGTCACGAACGCTAGGACCGCGAGGCCGGTCAGCACGCTCGCCACCGAACTGCTCTTCCGCATGAGCGTGAGGCTGATGAGGCCGTAGCACACGGCATTGCCCGTATCAGCCATGAAGTTGAACAGCCCGGTCCGTTTAGCCATCGCGTCTATGGCCTCTATGCCCTTTTTGCTCTTGACAAGGAGCAGGCCTAGCTCGCTGGGCACCTTGTAGAGCCTTATGAGTAGCTGGCCCACCAGCGTCATCTCAAGCACGACCAGCGCGAACTTCCACAGGCCGGGTATGCTGAACTGCAGCGTGGCGTAGAAGAGCCCCAGGGCTGCGGCTATTATTAGCAGTAGAATCATCATGATTACGACTTGGAAACGAGGTGTTTTTATAGGTATTGAGACGATAACCTGCCATGGGAGAGCTTTTTTGCGATATATGCGGCAGAGGCCCGGTGAGAGCCCAGATTCTCGTTGAAGGCGCCAAGCTCCTTGCCTGCGGCGCGTGCATGGAGAGCGGCAAGGTGCTGCACCGGTTCCATGAGGATGAGGAAGGCGCGCCGCTAATGGAGGCCCCGAAGCCGGCCCCTGAGATGGGCGGCGAGGACATAGTTGAGGACTGGGCAGCGGTGGTCAGGCACGCCAGGAACCGTGAAAAGCTGCCGCTCGCCGTGGTGGCAGAGCGCATAAGCGAGAAGGAGAGCTATCTCGACGCCATAGAGAACGGCAGGCTGATGCCCTCTCTTGCCGTGGCCCGCAAGCTGGAGAAGGAGCTTGGCATAAAGCTCATAGAGAAATCAGGGCCGTCAGTTGCGCCATCCGCAGCCGCAGCACCGTCCGGGCGCTTCTCAGCGGCCACGCTCGCGGACATGCTCTCCCCGGAGAAGAAGAAAAAAGGGAAGTGAGATGGGAGTAGACCTGGGCGACCTGGCGGTGAAGCATACCATTTCGCTCGACTCGCTCACTGGCAAGACGCTCGCCATAGACGCGTTCAACATGCTTTACCAGTTCCTCGCGTCCATACGCCAGGAGGACGGCACGCCCCTGATGGACTACAAGGGAAACGTCACCGCGCACCTGTCCGGGCTTTTCTACCGCACTTCGAAGCTGCTTGAGAGCGGCATCAGGCCGGTGTACGTGTTCGACGGCAAGGCCAGCGCGCTAAAAGGGCGCGTGCAGGAAGAGCGCGCGGAGACCAAGAAGGTCGCGAAGAAGAAATGGGAAGCTGCGCTCGAGCAGGGGAAATATGAGGAGGCGAAGAAATTCGCCCAGGCCACGTCGCGGCTCACCCCTGGGATGGTGGAGGAGAGCAAGAAGCTGCTGGCCGCCATGGGCGTGCCAAGCGTGCAGGCACCTTCCGACGGGGAGGCAGAGGCGGCCCTGATGGTGCAGAACGGCCTCGCACACGCGACCGCATCACAGGATTACGACGCGCTCATGTTCGGCTCGCCCGTGCTGGTCCGCAACCTTTCCATAACTGGGCGGAGGAAAGTCCCGCGCCAGGACAGGTACATCATGGTGGAGCCTGAGGAGATAAACCTCCAGGAGACCCTCGCTTCGCTCGGCATAACCCGCGACCGGCTCATATTCATCGGCATGCTGCTCGGCACGGACTTCAACGAGGGCGTGAAGGGCGTCGGGCCTAAGACCGCGCTCAAGATAGTGAAGGAGACGAAGACGCTGGACGACGTCATCGCCTACGTGAAGCAGAAATACGAGTACGAATTCGAAGTGGACGCCGAAGAAGTGCTCCACCTTTTCCTGAGCCCGCCATATCAGGATCCCGGGAAGCTGGCGTGGAGCGCGCCGGATGCGGAGAGCGTGAAGCGCATCCTCGTGCAGGAGCACGACTTCTCAGAGGACCGCGTGGGCAACACACTGGCGCAGCTGGAGAAAATCCTGAAAGAGAAGGGCGCGCAGAGCAAGCTCGGCCAGTGGTTTTAGCGTTCTGGAATCTCTATTCCCTTCGCGCCTTTCCTGAGCTGCGCCATATCGACGAGGTCCAGCACCAGCGACGCCTTGCGGTACTTCGTCGGCCCGCCGTCTACGGCGACCTGCACCGAATCGAGTATCTTTTTGTCTATGTCGCCGAACCGCACCGGCGCTTTTCGCCCCGACGGGTTGGCGCTGGTTGTTATGACCGGCTCGCCTATGCGCTCGCACAGCGCCCTGCAGAACGCAGAGTCAGGCATCCTCACGCCCAGCCGGTCGGTCCCTGAGGCAGCTATCTGCTTCCGCAGCTTCAGTATGAAGGTGTAGGGCCCCGGCAGGTATCTCCTCAGGATTATGTCCTCCCAGATGCCTGTGTTGCAGTATTCGTCTATCATGCCGAAGTCAGAGACCATCACCGACAGCGGCTTGGATGGGTCGCTCCCCTTTATGGCGTTTATCTTCCGGACGACGTCGCTGGAATCAGCCTTCCCGCCGATGCCATAGACCGTGTCCGTGGGATAGACGAAGACCCCGCCGCTGTGGATGAGCGGGTCAATCACGTCTATGGCGCTTTCGAAATCCTCCTCGCTTATCCTCAGGACGGTGGCCATCATATCCCCAGGTCCTTCCTCAGCCGCGCGAGGCCGATGGCGGTTATGAGCTTGCCTGCCCTAGGGCCGCGGTCCTTGCCTATGAGCGAGCGGTAGATTTCCACGAACATCTCCTTCCCTTCCATGCCGTTTGCCTTTGCGAAATCGTATACCGCGTTGTGCACGGCTACCGCATCCATGCCGGGCGTGAGCGATGATATGAACTTTTTTACTTTGTCGCTTGGCACGGGATTGTACTTGAACCGATACTCGTCGGGTATGAAGTCCTTCGCTATCCATTCCATGATGTACGGCTTCATGTACGCGACGCCGCCTGCATCGCTGGTCAGTTTCGAGACCTCGGCCCAGTCCTGGTATATCTGGTAATAGAGCAGCATGTCAAGGAACGGCGCGCTCC
>CAYZNP010000030.1:0-8447 GCA_964479815.1 Microcaldota archaeon | reverse complement strand
GAGTCCAGGCTCTTCTGCTTCCCGCCGAACTTCATGCTGTATTCGTCGTAGCCCAACTCCTTCATTATCTTCATCACCGAGGGCAGCACCTGGTTGTTTATGTAGTAGTCCGGGTCGTAGTCCTTGGCCAGCTCGAGCGGCACCGCCTTCTCCGATATGCTCTTGCCTGCCTTTCCGACAACGTAGGATATCATGCTGCCCCGCTCAACCTGCCCCCCTGCCTTCTTCAGCTTCATGGCAGCTGAAAGCTCAGGGCTCGCGACCTCGTAACTCCCCGGGTCCTTGGTTATCTGGGTGCTTATGGCCAGGTCCTCGAGCCGCACCTTGCCGCCCTTCAGCCGCTCCACCGTGTCGCGTATTATCCCCACAGCCTTCTCCTTGCTGCCCTCCTTCAGTATGGCTTCGAGCACCTGCAGCTGTGTTTCCTTGGCTATCCTGGACCAATCCCGCCGCACCAGCTCGAAGCCGCGTATCTTTATCCTGCCATCCTCCCCCATGAGCGCATATTTCTTCTTCGCGCCGCGCTCCTCAGCGCCCTTCTTGCTTACGAACACGCCGCGGGTGTAGAATCCCTCGAGTTCCAGTTCCATCTTGGGCGGCAGCGCCGCGTTCACGTTTTTCATGAATTCCAGCACGTCCTTCCTATCCTTGTATATCAGAAAGACCGAGTCCGTATCTGCGTAGAGCACCTGGAACCTGGCTTTCTCCGCCATCTCCATCGTTTCCATGATGTGCTTCCTGCCCCAGGCGGTGACGCTCTCGGCGCAGGGCCGTGAATACCACCGCGAACGCGCGTATCCCATGTAGCCGTAGAAGCTGTTCGCCAGGATTTTCAGCGCCTGCGACCGCGCGCTGATGCGCACGTGGGCATCGCTCGACTTGTCCAGCTTCTTCAGCTCGTTCTTCAGCTTCATCCTCATGTCTATGAGCTGGTCGAGCACGGCCGGAATGAGCCCTTGCTCCACTTTCGAGAACTTGGCGCCAGTGGGGGAAGTGAAAACGTCGCCCTGGTGCGCATGCTTCTTCTCATCGATGAGCGTCCCAGGGTCGATGTTGTACGATACTATTATGGACGGGTACAGCCCCCTGAAGTCCAGCACCGCCACGTTCTCATAGATGCCCGGTTCCGGCAGCTTGACGAAGGCGCCCTGTATGGGCGCGTTTATCCTCTCGTTTATCGCCTCGCCGCCGGGCTTTGACGGTATCAGCTCCTTCCGTTCGGCAGCGTGGTACATCAGCAGGTTTTCCACCAGCTGGCCGCTTGTGGACAGCGCCGTTTCGAAGAGCGGCATCTTGGCCACGCTGGACAGCTCCATCTCTATGGGAAGCACCCGCTCGCCCAGCGCCTGCGCCAGCTCGGAATCCACGAGCGAATACTCGCACAGCTTCTCTATGTCGCCGCTGTCCCACATCTGCCAGATGTCCTCCTTCTTCACCTTGATCTTCTTGCGGCCCAGCACATCCGCTGCCACGTCGTCCAGCGTGAACTTCTGCGTCTTTATGATGCCGATGAACCCGAAAAACTTCACGATGGGATAAAGGTCCATGTGCACCCGGCCATTGAGCCGCATGCCGTTTATCAGCCCTTTCTTGAGCGGCGTTATGGAGCTTCCGAACCTGCCGAGGTCCAGCGCCGCGCGGGTCGCCTGCGCACGCGCCTTAAGGTATGGCAGGTCGAAGTTCGAGGAGTTGTAGCCGATGAGCACGTCCGGGTCCTCCTCTTTCACGACCGCGCTGAAGCGTTCAAGCACCCCCTTCTCGCCCGCCACAGTCTCCACGTAATCCGCGCCGGCTTTCTTCGATGTTATGACCCCTTTCTTGCTGCCGCACCAGCTTATCATTATCACCGGGTCCTTGCCCTCGCGTGGCGCGCCCGCCGGGTTGTAGGTCTCGATATCAAAGCCCATCTGCACCAGCTTCAATTCGCCCTGCCTGACGGACAGAAACCGTTTTATGAGCCTGCCCTCGCGCTCGTAGGAGACCACCTGGAGCGGGGTGAGCTGCATGTCGTATATGAAGCGCTTCACGAACGGTATGTTGTATTCGTAGCACGGGAACGGCATGGCGGCCTTCAGCGCAGGGACGTCCGACGGCTCGCGGCAATAGAGCTTCAGCATCTTCTTTTTGCCCAGCCCGACGCGGTATTCGCACTCCTCGACACGTAGCGGCGTAACCACCTCGCCGCTTTTCCTCATCCCGCGGGCGTCCAGGAACTCGTCCTTGCGCTCCACAGGCCCGTCAACGATGAAATAGGGGTCGCGCTGGCAGTAGAGCTTCACGGTCTTCTTCCCCTTCAGGACGAGCGATACATAGGTCTTCCCGTTCCTGACGGTGTAGCCCGCATCCATGAAGAAAGCTCGCCGTTTTACCGCAGCCATGGGAAGTATAGGAAGCGTTTAAATAAAAGTGCTCGCTGCCGCTGTCAGAAATCAAATCAAAAAGAAAAAATCATTCCCTTCTGAGGGCGACTTCCTTGTCGACGAGTTCCTGGAGGACGTCCTCGTGGATGAATCTCCTGCCGCCGACTTTCACGTGCGGGATCCTTCCGCGGTCGAGGCGCCTCTCGAAGGCGTTTCTCTTTATCTTTATGTCGCTCTTGTGGAGCTCCTTGATTGCCTCGCTTACCGAGAAGTAATTGGTGCTTATGTGGGTCAGCGCTTCAACCGCATCCTTCGGGACGAGCCTTCTCGTGCCGAATTTCACGCTCGGTATGGAGCCCTTCTCAATCCTGCCTATGAACGCCCTGAAGTTGATTTTCGGGTTGGCCTTCCTGTATTCCTGGTAGGCCTCCTTGACAGTGTGGAACTCCTTCTTGGTGCTCGTGATGTCATCAAGTATGCTCTTGGGGATGTATCTCTTCCTGCCCACTTTTACGAAAGGCACGGTGCCGCGCTCTATCCTTCCGCCGAATGCCCTGAAGGAAATAAGGACGCCGCTGCCCTTGAGATAGTCGTAGGCCGAGCGGACCGAGAACAGGTCGTGCTTGTTTTCCAGCTCGTCCTCGCTCGCCTTCTGGCGGTAAAGGTTCTGGGCCACCCTGAACACGTTGGCTATGGAGGATGAGAGTTCCTTCTCGGTATCGTCCCTATCCTTCTTGATACCGTCCAAATCGATGGACCTGAACCTGTCTATGACATCGTCGTCTATTTCAGTTTCGATTATGATTTTCTTTCCGCGCGGCATACTTTACCACCATGTCCCTTTTTTGATACATCACGACCTTTTATTACCACTTTCAGACTTATTATAGTTTATGCACTTACATGATTTAATATAATACTAGAGAATATTTATAAAGATATGTTTATCCGCTATTTCCACCTCCTTGCGATTTGATACGAAACACTACGTAAATGATTAAAAGCGCTACAATTACACCAACAAAGATGTATAAAAGTGGTATTCCCTGTTCCTGCCCGCCATTTGGTGGTGGATTTGTCTGGTTTTGGGTGTTATTTGCGGGGGCGGCGAGCGTGCTGAACTTTCCCTCTATGGTCGCCCGGTTGCCTGAGTTGTCGCTCATCTCCGCCCTGAAGCTGACTATGCTGCCCGGAGGAAGCGCCGGGAATTGGGCCGTGACAGTATCCCTCCCGCTGGTGAACGTGACTGCCGTACTCCAGGGCGTGGTCGGCTCCGCAGGCTCTACCCGGTATGTCACCCTGATGCTATTGAAGTTCACACCGCTGGGCGCGCTGCCCGGGTCTGATACGGGTATGACGAGCTGGTATCGGCTCCCGCTCACTTCCGGCCTCATGCTGCCGAAAAGCGGCGCATGGATGTCATAAGTGATCCGTGCATCCGTATTTACAGATGGCACCAGGACGCCTTCCTGGCTGATGCCCTTGTATTCCGTGCGGTAGGGTATTTCTTCACCGAACGTTTTCGCGTATTCGAACGTGCCGTTTTCCAGCTGGAATGTCCTGTTGAATATGAATAGCGTTGCCGAGAGGGGGCTGCCAAAATCATCCACGACCTCAAAAGTCACATTGTAGGAACGCAAGACCACCTCTATGGTGGCATCATCGCTGATATTCACCTGGCCTGCCTGGCTGCCATCCAGGTAGCTCGCCAGATAAGCCTGGCTGCCCTTCCCCAGGAAGAATGCAGCCATGCCATTCGCATCAGTCGTCTCAGTTAGGTTGGAGACGCTGATGGTGGCATTTGCCAGCGGCCCCCCTAACCTGTCCCGTATGTAAAAACGGACCGGATAGAGCGGCAGGGACAGGTCGATGATTGTACTGTGTTCCAGCGCAAAGACGGTGGTGATGTTGCATTTTCCAGCCAGTGATGCATTAATCTGTATGTTACAGTCTATCGTCCTGGTGTTCGTTCCCTGGTTCAAAAGATCGAAATGCACAAGGCCGCTGGAATCTGTGTACCGCGGAGACGTGGTGAAATACTTCGAGCCGAATGTCGCCCCGCGGTCAAAGGTCACCTGCACCAATGCGCCGGAGACAACCCTCAGTTTTGCGTCCAGTACCCGCACGTCGAACGAGTCGCTATAGTTCGTGCAGTTCGCGTGTTTCGGCAGCACCACCTGCTGCGCGTGCACCACCTGAAAAGCTACGCACACAAGAAGGAGAAATAGTGCGATGTGGCGGTAGTGCATGGCGCTATATCAAACCCAATCTTTAAAAATGATTTCGCAGCCGAATGGCGCTGCTTTTCCTCTGCCTGCGGAATGAGAAAAACCCTGGCGCAATGAGGAATTTCAGGAAGCCCGGCCGGTTCCTGCCCCTGCGCAAACGTGACATCCTGCGGAACATCGCAGGCCCGCGCGGCGCGGTTCTCTTGCCGGTGCATGCCACGCGGCCCTTTTCCCCCTTCGCCTTCTTCATCCTGAACGGGAGATGCAGGGCGATCTTTGCCTTCTTTTTCCCGATTGCGGCAACGATGGCCGGTTTTTCCCTCTTCTTCGGAACGCGCTTCGCGGTCGCGGGTTTCAACTCCCTGCGCTTTTTGGCCTCGGCCCTTCTCTCAGCGATTTTCTTTTTGGCCGTGCGTACAAGCTCGCGCACGCGGTTGATTGGGGTGTGCAATTTTTCCCTGAGCCTTTTCACCGCTGCTGACTTAGCCGCATCCAGCCGCGAGCGTATCTTCCGGCGGAATCTCAGGCGCTTTTGCTTTTTGTTTTCCATGTGCGGCTGCGCATTAATCAGGACAGGCCTAGCTTTCTGTGCTTCGCCACGGGCAGGCTCTGACATCCGTTGCCTGGCTTCAGCCACGGCAGCGGCATGTTTCAGTGTTTTTGCCTGCGGCTCGGTAAGCTGCTTGGCAGGTGCCCTGTGCTCCTCACGGCCCCTGAGCACCGGCTCCCGCGCCAGTGGCTGGTTCGTAGCACGCGGAACGCGCTGAACCGCATCCTTCTGCATCACTGTCTCTGCAAGCGGGACGTTCCTCAGCTTGCTTGCGTGCTGCATCTGCTGCGGAGCCTTGAATTCCACTGCCTTTGGTGAGATTTGCTTTTCAGCGGCAGAAGTAACTGAATAATCCGGAACTGCCTGCACAGACCTGAATTCCGCATATGAAAAGGGTGCCTGCACCGCGACGCTGGAGGTTGCGAACTCACTTATCGCCACTGCCTGCTCCGATGCCGCTGCCCTTTCCATCCTGAGCGCGTGCATCTGAGGTATGTGGTCGAACTCGCCGTGGATGGTGAGCTCGGTCATCTTCCTGTGTATCTCCTTGGGGCAGTGGCTCCCGCTTGCCCTCAGCGAGCGCCCTGCGATGCGCGTGATATCCCCTGCGCTGAGGCCATAGAACCTGTCGCCCAGGTCGCGCTTGAGGTCAGCAAGCATCTTAGGTACCGAATCCGCTGCCTGCGGGCATTCCCGCATGAGTTCCTTCATGATTTTCTGCGCATCGCGGTGGTTGAATACCCCTGCCTCAGCGGCTTCTGTCAGGCGGCTGGCTGTGTTCATGACAAACTGGTTGCCTGTGCTTGCAAACGTGGCGAGCACGTCGTTTATTTTGGCGCCGGCGCCTGCCTTTCCGCCGGCCTCCTGCATCCTCTGCACGACATCCTTCAGTCTGTCCGGGAGGTTGGACAGGTTGCCGCTGCGCACGTCGTTAAGGAACGGCCTGTAACTCGGCTTCTGCCTTTCCGCAGTGGCGGCAGTGCCGCTGCTGAATGCAATTTTTCCTCCCGCCATGAAACCGCTTTGTTGCCCAAGTCTTAAAAAGTTGCCTTCAGACCTGGGAAAGCGTCGTCTGCCTGGACGAAAGCGCCTGGCGCAGCAGCGGCCCGGTTTCCACGAACCGGGAGAGCGGCAGGCGCAGTTTGGTAGATACGTAATTGAGCGATGAGCGTAACGAATCGAACTCGCGTGGCTGCCGCATCAGCGCGTTGCGCACGTTCTCCCGCACATTGAACACGCCCAGCGGGACGTAGCCCTCGTAGGCCTCGCGCAGCACGATGGCGCCGGCCTGCCTCTTCATCCTTTCCAGCGCCTCGAGCACTGCGAACTTGCAGCTGTAGTAGCATCCGCCCACGGACGAGTATTCTGTTTTCGGCTTCCAGTATTCATGATCGCCGAAAATGACCTCCTCCCTGCCCATGATGTGTATGAATGCCTCCAGCCACTCGTACTGCCACGGCGTCGGCATGAACAATACCGCGTAGTAGTTCTTCAGGCTTGAGAATTCGTAGACCTGGTAGTTGTGTATAGCATCGTAGTACTTCACCTTGTCGTAGAGGCCGTCAGCGAGCATGCTGTCAGTGGCAGTGATGGACCAGCGCGTGGGGACCAGCTTCCGTTTCTTGCCTGTGCCGAGCGTGCCCGTGGACAGCGCCTTCTGCATCTGGGAGAAAAGCACGCCGTCCTTGTAAAGCCCTGCAACCGCGTTCGCCGCCTTCAAATCCGTATCATAGAATGCCTTCTCCAGGTGCTGCTCCCATCTCACGTTGCCTATGTCGAACCGGTCTATGGTGGCGCTGGGGCCGAATGGCGTGTGGTCCTCGTTGAACGTGAATCCGCGCGGCTTGCTGCGGAACTGCGCCTCGCTTTCCACGGAGTCCTGCGCCAGGGAAATCTCCTGCAATTTCGCGACGAGCCTGTTGCCCAAATCCGTTATGCCAACCTTGTGCTTGCCCCGGACGAGGTCGAGCCTGAACCTGATTATGTCTTCCTGGGTCTTCCGCCCCGGTATCCACGCCTCGGGCGTGTCGAGTATGGAGGTGTCCCCCACCGAGGGCGTGAGCATGGGACCGACATTGACGCGGGGATATCCGGCCCTGCCAATGAATACCGAGGGTGGGCTGGAGCCGTCAAGCTTCTCGTCCACATCTACCGTGCGCCACTGCTGGACGCTGGACGTTATCTTTTTGAGGTATGCTCCCTTCCCCATCATGGAGTTAATTTAGTCGCCAGGAATATTAAAACACGATGCCGGTTCATTTCCGCGCAGGAACTTACTTTTTTATTGGTTTGTGTATATCCAAGTATAACTTCTTGTCGCGACCGTAGTCTACCGGTTTATGATTCGAGATTGCCAATCTCGCGGACCGGGTTCGATTCCCGGCGGTCGCACTCATCTTTTCGTCATTCGTCGCATCGCTATCCGATAGAATTTAAACCCCATCACAGCGAATATGCGCCTTAACGACTATGGCGACAGTGATACCATGACTGCACTTGTGGACGAGATGCTGAAATCGCTGGAGATACGGGAAGTTAAGTCCCTGCTCTCGCACGAGAAGGTGATATCCCATAACCTCAAGAGGCTGAAGGAGGCCATGCTCAACATCGGCCACCTTGTCGACCCCATGATAATCGACGCGAAGACCGGGGTTGTGCTTGACGGCAACCACAGGCTCAAGGTGCTGGAGATAATAGAATGCCCCTACGCTGTCTGCCAGACCGTCGACTACGGCAGCGATGAAATAAAAGTGGGGACGTGGTACCCAGTCATGGACCTGGACGCTGATAAAATCTTCAAGCTCGATTCCATAAAGCACGAAAAGGTCGATTACGAGGCAGGCATGGCCGCGGTGAACGGGCTCAAGGCGCCATTCATGCTGGTCACGAAAAATGACGGCTGCCACCTGCTCAACCCAGGCAGCTACAAGCTGATGGAGATGGTTGAGGAGCAGAACTACATATTCTCTGTGCTGGAGAAGGGTTCCGTGGATTATGTCCCAGCAGAGGAGCTCCAGAAGCAGATGGACAGCGGCAAATCCGTTTTCTTCCGCCGCGCGTACACCAAGGACGAGATACTCCGGGCAGCACAGTCGCACTCGCCATTCCCGCCGAAATCCACGCGGCACCTCATACCCGGCAGGATAATCAGGCTCAACATGAAGCTGGGGTGGCTGCACCGCTCGCCAGATGAAGCCGAGAAGGAGCTGCGGGCCATGCTGAACACGCGCGTATACACCGGCAACGTGAGGAAATACTACGAGCCCGTGATTGTCATATACTAGAGGTTGATGAGGTCGAAAAGCAGGT
>CAYZNP010000029.1:0-8587 GCA_964479815.1 Microcaldota archaeon | reverse complement strand
TGTATATCGCCAGCTGGTAGGCGCGCGGGATTAGTTCCACGGAGAGATATTGCCTGAGGTTATTTTTAACGCTTCAGGCAGCGAAAATGCCGCCAAAGGTCCCAAGCAGTGGTTTTTAAAGGGGTTTTGTCTATATATAATACGGTACAACCGGGTGGGAGGGATATTCTATGCACATGACAATGTATATGCCGGACCGCCGCTCGCTCATGATAACGAGGGCAAAAGAGATGTTCCGGAGGGCTAAAGATTTCGTGCTGCCGGAGTTTGTAGTGCCAGCCCTTGCAGGTGTGGCTGCAGGCGCCGCCGGCGTAGGCAATCCCCACTTCAAGCCGCAGCGTCGCTTGACCGACCATCTCTCGCTTTTCGATACAGGCCCCGCACCTAAAACTGGCACGCCATCAAGAAAACTGATGGACTGGAACTCCAGCATAGCTGTCATTGAAGGGGAAGATGAGCGCGACCCGAAAAAGCTCCAGCTAAACTATGATGAAGCCCAGCGCGCAGTATCCGATATCCTCAAGGATGCGCGTGCAGTCCACCCGTACATAACGTCAGAGGCTGGCAGGATGTACAGCGATGAGCCGCTGGTCAGGAAGCACCTCTGGCACCTGGTCGTGGGCTCCCTGGCCGAGGACTACGCTTTCATGCCTGGCGAAACCCTTGCAAAAATATGCAACAACGAAGCGAAAGTGCCTGATGCATTGAAGATTATCACAACGCCTGGTGAATCCTCGTCTGGCTCGCGGGTCATGCGCTGGATACTCATCGGGTTCACCAAAATCATGAACTTGTTCAAGCGTGACCCGTACGGCGATCCGGCAGACCGGCCGTACTGGGCGCACTTCTCCCAGCCGACCGGCCAGCTCACCAGCAAGGGGCTTACCATGCTCAATGGCGATCTCAAGTTCCAGAGCTCTGCGGAAAGGCTGAGGGCATACTGGAATCTCGCATTAAACTACTACTCCACGGGAGACCGGCCAAGGGCATTCTGCGCCCTCGGGCATGCCGTGCACCTTGTGCAGGACATGCACGTGCCAGCGCATGTACACAACGACGTCCACGGCCCGACAATCCTTCTTGGCAAACTCGATTCGTTCGAGAGCTGGACCGCCAAGGGCACCTGGCCGAGCATAACCCGCGGCACCGGCGAGTCAAACGCTAGCATCTGGGACAGCAGGTCGCTTACAAGGCCGGACCCGGACAGGACCTGGAACAAGGACAACATTGTGCTGAAGTTGGCGTCATTTAGCGGCATCATCCTCAACAGAACGCAGCAGTACAGAAGCGTTGATGTCAAGGGCGTAGGCGGGAATGGGTTGCGCGGCCAGGACAAGACCGGTGCACTGAGCGATGCCGAATGCTATGAGCAGGGCAGGATACAGATTCCGGATGCCATACGCGACTCCGCACAGCTCATCGTGAACTTCGTGGACTATGTGAAGCGGAACTACCCGCTCGCATGATTCACATCATGTCAGCGTAGGCAGCCGATATATCAAGGTTCGAGAGGTCCTGCTCCACCAGCGCCTTCTCCTTGAGCTGCGGCTGCAGGTCCTCATAGGTCGCCCTGTCCGCCTTGTAGAACACGCCAATTGGTATCTTCTCATAATTCGTATTGAAGGCCTCGAATGCCTTGTCAAGGGCGGCCTGGACGTTGGACGTATCATGGCCCGAATCCTGGAGCTTATAGCAGCGCTTGGTGAAATAGTCGTAGGTGTTCAGCTTGTTGAAGGTCACGCAGGGCTGAAGCACGTCAATGAGCGCGAACCCCTTGTGGGCGATTGCCTGCTTGATGGTTTCCTTCATGTGCACCATGTCGCCTGCGAACACACGTGCGACGAAGGTCGCCCCGCCGCTTATGGCCGTAGCGACCGGGTTGAAAGGCATCTCCACCACGCCGTACGGCGTCGTCTTGGTCTTCATGCCGAGCTGCGAGGTTGGCGACGCCTGCCCGGTCGTGAGCCCGTAAATCTGGTTGTCGTGCACCATGTAGACGAGGTCGTAGTTCCTCCGCATGATGTGCACGAAATGGCCTGCGCCGATTCCATATCCGTCGCCGTCGCCCCCGACCGCGATTACGTTCAGCTTGTGGTTGGCCAGCTTTATGCCAGACGCGACAGGCAAGGTCCTGCCGTGAAGCCCTTCGAAGCCATAGGTCCCGACGTAGTGGGGCAGCTTGCTGCTGCACCCTATGCCGGATGATATCACGGTCTGGTGCGTTGGTATGCCCAGCTCGTGCAGCGCGCCTTTTATCGCTGCCACGATGGCGAAGTTGCCGCAGCCAGGGCACCATTGCGAGCGTTCCTTTACGTTGAAATCCGCGAGTTGCACCGTCATCATAATCACCTATAGCCCGTATTTCTGGGTGTTGTAATATTCCAGGTCTTCCTTTTCTACGACCGTGATCGGCTTCCTTGCCTTGTAGCCGGTTGCCTTGAGTTTCGTGACCTCCTCGGCTATCTGCTCAGGGAAGAACGGCCTGGCGTCGTATTTCAGGAGCGTGGCATCCATCCTCACCGCAGCGTATTGCCGCAGCATGCCTGCGAACTGGGCAGTGGAGTTGTTCTCCACCATCACGAGTTTCTTGGATTTTTTGAGCAGTTTCTTGACCGTCCTGCCGTCGAGCGGGAACACGTGCGTGAAATGCACGAAGTTCGCCTTTATGCCTGCTTTCTCCAGCAGCGGCAGCGCGTCTAGCGCCGGAAGTTTCATGGAACCCCAGCCCAGCAGCGTCACTTCAGCATCCGCATGGCCATAAACCGCCGGCAGCGGCATCTCCTTGAGGAGTGCCTTCAGCTTAGACGCGCGCTTGTCGACCTGTTTCGCGCGCATGATGAAGTTCTCGGTGCTGAAGCCGCGCTCGTCGTGCTCGTACGACGATGCCACGTGGTTGCCGTTGGGCGTGCCAGGGAAAACCCTTTCGGATACGCCATCCCTGGTGAGCGCGTACCTCTTCCACCTTTCCATGGGCTGCAACAGCGGCAGTTTTTTCGCCAGCTTGCCCCTTTCTATCTTCACCTTCGACTGGTCGAACTGCACGGTTGAGAATATGGTTTCCGAAAGGTGCTTGTCGCTCATCACTATGACCGGAATCTGGTATTTCTCAGCCAGGTTCAGCGCCTGCGCGGTCATGAAGAAGCATTCCTGCACGTCACCTGGGGCCAGCACCACCCTGGGGAACTCTCCCTGGGACGCATGGACCGCGAAGCGCAGGTCGCCCTGCTCGGTCCAGGTCGGCAGGCACGTGCTCGGGCCTGGCCGCTGGACAAGGGCCGCCACCACCGGCGTCTCTGACATGGCCGCCAGGCCCAGCGCCTCCACCATGAGCGCGAACCCCCCTCCGGACGTCCCTGTCATGGCGCGCACGCCCGCATAGGAAGCGCCTACGGCGTAGTTCATGGCTGCTATCTCGTCCTCGGTCTGCTTGACCACGAGATTGAACTTCCGCTCGTTCTCTATGAGATAATGGAGTATGGTGGACGCCGGCGTCATGGGATATGCAGCGAAGAATTTCATCCCCCCGCGTATCGCCCCGAGAGCAATCGCCTCGTTCCCCGTGATTATGATGCTCCGCTTGTCCGAGAGCGGCTTCACCGCCTTCGAGCCCTTTATGCCATTCGCCTTCGAATAATCATAGCCTGATTTCGCGGCCATGACATTGACCTTGATTATCTCCTCGCCCTTCCGCCCGAACTCATCGCGTATTATGCCCTCTAGTATCCCGAACGGGTAGTCTATCATGGCGAGCGCTGCGCCCAGCGCCACTGTGTTCTTCATCTGTTCGGTCCCGCCCGCCTCCTGGGCAAGCTTCGCAAGCGGCAGCGGATACATCTTCACATCCGGGCGGACGATGAACTTGCTCACATCTATGAGCTCGTCGTACAGTATGGCGCCCCCGCTTGACATGGTGTTCATATGGTAGAATATCGCGTCCTTGTTGAGCGCCACGAGCAGGTCCTGGTGCTGTAGCGGCGAATTTATAGGCTTGTCGCTTATGCGGACCTGCACGGTGTTGTGCCCGCCCCTTATCAGCGACGGGTATTCGGGATACCCTACCACGTGGTACCCTCCCCGCGTGAAGCACTTGACCATCATGCGGCCGGTTACCATGACCCCTGCCCCGGCTTGGGCTGCTATCTTGCAGACGAAAACCATAGTTTCACTTTTTCATATGTTTTCTGGTCGAACACGGGTTAGTGTCAGGGTAGCTAATTTAAAAGTATCGAATTGCCTGTCGGCATCTGACGTTGCCCCTGCAAGGCCTGCGATAAGTTTTTATATTTTGCCGTTGTCTGCAACTACCTCGGCGACAGTATATGCCAGTAGTAGAGACTCCCAACAAGACGACAGTTGCGAAAGTAGCAGCGCCACCGCTGCGTGTGGTGAAAGGCAATCCATTCACTCCAGCAAAGCTCCTGGCCGAGCCGCTCCAGTCCAGCGAGTTCGCCCGTCACAAGATGCCGCTGGAGAGCCGCATGGAAGCATTCTCATTCTGGCTAGTGTGCCGGCTGAGGAAGAACCTGCTTTTGGCTGGACATGAGCTGGACGCGCACTTCCACGAAATATCCGAAGCGGTCCTTGAATTCCACAGGCTTGAGCCAGAGGCGCCAGTGCTCTGGATGGCTCACGAGAGCCTCAAGACGGCCGTGAAAGAGGCCGTGTTCGAGGTGGACGGCGAGTGCTTTAATGCCACGTTCGATGCACTGGTAAGAAAATGGGGAGAAAAGTATCCTTCCCTGAGCAGGCACAGGGAGGTTTACCAGCTCTCGGCCGAGCACCTATCAGCTAAGGCCGCTGATAAAATCACCAATCGCTTGTGCACGGTGCTGGACGCGCTCGTTGAACCAGCCATCGCCGAGCAGTCACGCATGGTCGCCTGAGTGTTTCAGGGTGCCGTCGTTAGATACATTTTTATACTCTTTGTAACATAATACGACCCTATGGCGGTTCAGTCTGTGAAAGATGCACCCTCAGTAAAGAGGATCATGTTTGAACAGTATGTCACTCCTACGACGATGGGGCACTGCGAGTCCCCTGTACTTTCGTTTAGCCGCAACGTCCCCAGCCCCATGAATCTGACTGACGGCGAACCAGCCAAGACCAGGAGCCTGGTTCCAATCTACCCGCATGTCGAAGACAGGCTGCGCAGCGCTCTGCTGGAGCTGGACATGCCGCCCTACTGCATGGAGCACGAGAAGGGCCCCTATGCAGACAAGGCAGGCACGGTTGAAAGGCTCACCCGGGCGGTAATAGGCGATGCAGGCGACAACAAGGAACTCATACTAGAGCGCGCAATCGACCTCCTAAGGCCTTTTGGCGGCCTGGAAGCAGAATGCGCGGCCCCCCGCACATTCCACGATAAGGATTACAATTTCATGTTATTGGACGGCTATGCCGCCATCCCGGACCTGCTGCCTTGCCCCGGGGAGATACTTACGCAGAAGGAAAGGCGCACGGTTAACACAGACACCGGTGCCCCGTCTATCATCCTTACCAGCATGATGGAGCCGTATGTGCTTGCGGCCAGCGTGCTGAGGCGTGCTGGCATTAGCGCCTACCCTTCCCTTGCGGTATTGCCTGTTGAGGGGACGGGTATGGAAATGTACACCCCTGTGATGTCCATCGTAGACATCACCGGCGACGTGCCGCTGCAAACCTTCGCGCTCATGCGGGTTCACCCCGATTTCAGCTCTCTCATACTCCTGAGCGATGCCGCAGTCATGGGCGTTCTGAACGCGATAGTGGCCGAGACGCGGGCGAACCAGCTCTGCGTGGATATGGTCGAGTACAGCAAGGCCGGCGCGGAGCTTCCTGGCAGCGCGATTGAAAATCAGCTCAAGCGGATTGCCAATGCGCTTTTCGAAGCCCACAAGCTCTGGCCAGGAACCTATTTCATAGAGGATGCCAATGCGGTGCTCAGCAACGAGATTGCCAAGGCAACGGCCGTCATCGGTCTGTCAGAAAAAAAGGGGGTGAAGTGCCTCGGAGGCCTGGCAGATACATTAATCGCGATGGTCGGCTCGTCCCAGACCTTTTCCGAAGCTATCCAGAAAATACAGGTAACCGTGTCCGAACCCAAAATAATCAAGAAGTTCCTCGCGCCGATCCTGAGCATCGCACAGGATACCGGCGGGGCCTATGGGAACGCCGTGCTGCAGTATCTTTCGAGCTGCATCGAAACCGACCGGTCCTGGGACACGTTCGAGGGCAACCCGGAGCAGCCCGGGCAGTGAGCCTTGTTTTAATAAAAAATCACGGGCCCGAAGGGATTTGAACCCTTAACCTGATGGTCTCCTCCGCACTCAGAGGAGGGCATCCGAAGCCATCCGCTCTATCCAAGTTGAGCTACGGGCCCGTACTCACTTTTAATGATATTCTGGTATAATAATCCCGTGGTACTATCCAGTCTGAATCCCCGGTTGAGTTATTTTATCGGAGCCTTGCATTCCGACGGTACATTCTATCTATTCAAAGATAAAAAAAGAAATTGGAATAGCTACAGAATCCGCTTTCAGGTCGGAGAAAAATCTTTACCTATGCTGCGTTGTCTTCGGCAGATATTCGCTACTGAACTTGACAGAGAACTCAAGATTAATCTCGATGGTGTTAACGAATATGGCACGAAAATCTACTCTTTAGGTACGAGTGTAAATAGGCTCTTGCCCCTCTTCTCTGCGCTTGGTGTAGATAAGCACAGTCTACCAAAGCGTTTGGTCGCTAACAAGCGTCTTTTTTGTGCCTATCTGGCAGGATTGATAGATGGAGACGGAGATGTCCGTATAAAAAGGCCCAGATACCCCCAATGTGAGATCAGAATTACTTCTGCTAGAGCGTCACAAAAGTTAAGGCGGTTGATTAGCAAGCATCTGACCTGTTCAGCACGTATAGAAAAAGTTCATGTGAACGCCATAATCAACGGACGGCCTGTGATAGGTACAGGTTACAAGCATTCTTTTTATCTGTCATCAAAAAATCTTCCAGATTTTATCAAGCTCGTATACCCCCACGTCCAAATATCACGCAAGCGCAAAATTTTGCAAAGATTTTTTCTAATAAAATCTGTACAATCCTAGTTAACCCGACCATTACCGCACGGGCCCCTGAATCATTTCTGACCTGACAGCTTCTTAACGCTGCATTTTTTCCTTCTGGCCTCCCTCCCCAGCCGCATCAGCGCGGTCTCGAAATTCACGAAATCATAGCCGCGTACCCTGTTCCTCTTCCAGAACGCCTTCGGGTCCTTTATGCCGAGCTCATTCGCGGCTTTTTCAGCCAAATCGCCAAGCTGCGGGTCGGCTTTCCTCCATGCGCCGCGCAGCTCCCGCAGGAATATGTTCGCGGTGACCGGCCCGACGCCCCTGAACTCGATTAGCCTGGCTTCGAGGTCCGCGTCGTCCTTCGCGGTTTCGTGCAGCGCGTTCATGCTGCCCCTGTATTTCCGGCCGAGCAGCCCCATGGTCTCCTGAAGCGTGCTCGCGGTGCTGAAATCGTAGCGCACGTAGCCGCCGGCATCGAGGCTGGCGACAAGGCCGTCCCAGGACGCATTCGACATCCTGCTGAAGGAGAGAAGGCCGTCGGCCTCCAACTGCCTGTAGGCGCGGAGCGCAAGCGTCTCGCCTATCCTCTTGCCCAGGAGGATGCTGGCGATGAACCATTTGAAGAGCTCGCTGTCCTTTCCGCCGCCAACCCTTATGCCGAGGATGTCGCTGTACTTCCGGCCATATTCCCGCAGAATCCGTTTCAGTTCCATCTCATCGCGTCAGGACATCGCAGCCGTCGCCGGTCACGAGGAGGGTGTGCTCAGCCTGGGAGACGAGCCCGCGCCCAGCCTCCCTCAGGACGGGGTAGCCGCGTATGAAATGATTCTCGAGCAGCTCACGCAATGCGGCGCTCACGAGCAGTTTTGACTGGAATTCCTTGCGCACCCAGCGCTCGGCGAACGGCAGCATGCGGTAGTTCTTGATGACGAACTCGACTATCTTGCGCGACTGCCTCATGCGCACGCCTGCCGGCGAGTAGATGGAGAATATCTCCACCTGTTCCATGTCCTCCACGAATCCCGCGCCGGTGGTGGCGAACGGCTCCACCGCGAAGATGTCGCCTTCCTGGAGCACGTAGGTCTCGTTTGTCCTGACGTTGGGTATCTCGACGCCCGCGTGGAGCTCATTGGACTTTATCATGTGGCCCGAGAGGTTGGCGATGGGCCTGAAACCGTAGCCCTTTATGGTGTCCTCAATCACTGCGCTCACGCCGGATACCGCCGCACCAGGCTTTATGGCCTTTATGGCGTTCTCCAGGGCCTCTTCCGCCGCCTTCACCAGCACACCATTCTTCTCGCTCAAATCCACGGTATAAGCTGTGTCAGAGAGCGCGCCGTCTATCTCTATCCCCAGGTCCACCTTCACCACGTCGTTTTCCTCCAGTGATGCGGTGGACTCGAACTCGGGCGTGTAGTGCGCGGCTATGTCGTTTATGGAGATGTTGACCGGGAACGCGGGCCTTCCGCCTTCCTCCCCTATCATCTGCTCCACGGTCTCGGCGACGTCGAGCAGGGATTCGCCTACCATTATGAGCCGCTTGCTCT
>CAYZNP010000028.1:0-8639 GCA_964479815.1 Microcaldota archaeon | reverse complement strand
GCCCCGGTGCGCGCCTATGACATCGACATGAGCGCCGCCGAGCTCGCATCGCTCTCCGGCCCCGCGACCGTATCCTACGGCGGCACCAGCGTTTCCATAGACGGCTCGCTCTTCGCCTATTGCCTGAGCCACAGCGCAGGCATGTGCGACGCGCTGAAGAGCGCGCCTGAATCGGTGGCCGAGCAGAAAGGGGCGTTCACCTACCGGTACCAGCAGTGCCCGATATCATTCTCCACCGGCTCCAGCCTCTACGAGCCCTGCGTCCGCACGGTTACTTTTCACGGCCGGGATTATTTCACGAACTTCTCCAACGACGTCATAGTCTACCAGCCTCCCAGTGGCGACGTCTATTCGGCCATCGGCGACATAGTCCACAGGGCGATGTTCCGGATAACCTCTGGCGGCAAGACCTACTATCTCACGCGCGGCGACAACAACCCCGTCCTGGACATCCAGGTGTACGATTACGGCACCGGGGCGTCGAACCATCCGATTCCCCAGGAGAACACGCGTGGCAGGGTAATCACGCGGGTGCCGCTGCTCGGATATTTCAAACTATTCATATCCGGGTTCCTGCAGGAGGACCCGCAGTGCAAGACGCAGCTGCAGTTCGACCACGCCTAGTGCCTATCCGTAGTGCGTGCCGCCGCGGTCCTTGGTCATCAGCTCCTGGAGGTTCTCGCGCAGCTTCTTCTTCTCCTTTTCCGGTATCTTCAGCTTGTCTATCTTCTCGTCCCAGTCCACGAGCGCGCCAATGATGCGCTGGAACATGCGTTCGTTGTCGCTGTACCTAGCGTATTCCAGCAGCGACTTGAGCGCGTAGTGCGAGTCGGATTTTCCGAGCGCTTCGAGTATGGCGGCCCTGAGCATGTGGTTGGCCTCGTTCTCGGCGCTGCACATGTGCGAGAAGTGGTATGTGAGAAGTTTTGCCGCGTCGTCGCTTCCCTTCAGGGTTCCAAGAAGCCTGACCATCTCAACCAGCCCTTCCAGGGACGTGTTGTAGTTGAACATCGAGCGGTAGACGCTCATGCGCAGCTGTGTCTGGTCCAGCGCAGGGTTCTTCGCCTTCGCGTACTCGAAGTTATGCATCAGCTTGAGCTCTGCGCTGGCCGCGAGCGCCTCGTGTATCATGTATATTATGAGCTGCCGGATGGTCTCGCTGCCTTTGTTGTATGCGGTCGTGAGCTTCTCCACAGCCTCGTCCTTCGACTTCTCGTCCACGGCCACCGGGTAGAACTTTATGGCGAACAGCGCGCCCTCTATCTCCTTCATGGCAGCTGCATTCTCCTCTGCCGCCTGCTGGGCTGGCGTTGCCTGCGGCTGGGTTCCGGCCCCGGGCGGCTTATTCGCAACAGCTGGCTGTTCCTCGCTCGTTTTGGCTTCTTGCTTCGGCTCCTGCCTTTTCTTCGTCATGCACCAGCTTCTCTAATCACATTTTAAACTCCTGCGCCCCGCTGTCGCAGCATCGCCCGTTTATGCCATATAAATATACTTAAAAACACTTCTCCGCATCATCACTCCATGAGGCACAGAAAGTGGGCTGCGACAGAGCGCAGAAAGCTGTTGAAATTAAGGATCGCCATAGACCATGCGAAGCAGCCGCAGCGCCGCCTCATGGCCTCCATGGCACGCATGCTCGAGCCGGACAAACTGCAGCCGCTGGACGATTCGCTCATCCTCAGCAGGCTCAAACCCCGCGTGGGGCGGCTGGATGACGGGGTGGCCTGCGATAACCTCAAGCTCCCCAGATGTATCCTGCAGCACCTGAAAGAGGAGGGCATCCTGTCCGTGGGGGGCCTATGCGCCCGTACGGCCAGTAAGCTGTATCGGAACTGCACCCTTGCCATGACGCGTGTGAAAATCGAGAGGGAGCTCCACAGGATCAGGAGGGAGCTTAAGCCCGAACCGAAAAAGATAATACCACGCGGCACGCCCTGCGATTCCCTTGCGCTTTCCATCTATTCCCGCAACGTCCTCGCTGATAGCGGAATCAAGACCGTCGGAGCATTGTGCGCGCTCAGCAACTCAGACCTCTACCAGCTCGACCGCAGCCCCGGTTCCGGTTTCTTCCGCACCGAGATAAGGATGGAGCTCAGGAGGATCGGCAGGAGCATCAGGGGCTAGTTTTAATTCCTTCTTCTCCTATTTCCGCTGATGGAAGTCCTTTTCGCCACGAGCAACAAGAACAAGGCCGCCGAGGCAGCCGCTGTCCTGAAGGCCTGCGGCGTCACCGTTAGCCATTTCCCGTTCGAGCACCGGGAGATACGCAGCGACAGCCTGGAGGAGGTCGCCTGCGAGGCGGCTGAAGAGGCGTACCGGCGCTGCGCCAGGCCCGTTTTCGTGGAGGATTCCGGCCTTTTCATAAAGGCGCTCAACGGCTTCCCAGGGACGTATTCCGCATGGGCGCAGAAAAAAATCGGCAACCCTGGCATCCTGCGCCTGATGAGCGGGGCGAAGGACCGCTCCGCCACGTTCGAAGCCTGCATAGCCTACCATGACGGCAAGGCGGTGCGCGTGTTCCATGGGAAATGCGCCGGAACGATATCCGATGCGGCACGCGGCGCCTCCGGTTTCGGCTACGACCCCATCTTCGTGCCCGCAGGCCATTTACAGACGTTCGCCGAAAACATAGAATTAAAAAACAACCTCTCGCATAGATATAAATCGCTTCTAGAATTCTCGAAAATTTTCAATCCTAGCTAGCATTTTTATCGGTGTCACTATGGCAAGATTGCATTCAAGGAAGAAAGGCAAGGCCGGTACGAAGCGCCCCAAGGGCGGCGTGGTCCCGGCGTGGGTCAGCGTCGACAAGGCAGAGCTCAGGGAGACCATCGTGAAGATGGCCAAAGAGGGTGTCCCTCCCGCGAAAATCGCGCTCTACCTGAGGGACCAGCAGGGCGTGGCGAACGTGCGCGGGATACTTGGCATGTCGCTCCTCGCCTTCCTTGAGAAGGAGAAGGCAGCCCCGGAATACCCCGAGGACCTGCTCGCGCTCATAAAGAAGGCCGTGCGCATGCGCGCGCACCTGAAGACGTCCAAGAAGGACCTCCACAACAAGGTCAAGCTCGGGCACGTGGAGTCCAAGATAGGCAGGCTCGTGAAATACTACTCATCGAAAGGCAAGCTGCCGAAAGGCTGGAGATACGACCAGCAGGCGGCCCTATTAGCGAAGTGATGGTGATTACCTGGCAGGAAAGAAAGCGAAAATAGTTGACAAGTGGAAAGCTAAGAAGTGGTACTCGGTGAAGGCGCCGGCCATGTTCGAGGGCAAGGAGCTCTGCGAAGTCGTGGCTGGCGACGACAAGACGCTGATGAACCGCATCGTGCGGAAGAGCCTGCTGGAGCTGGGCATAGGCGGCAGCTCGCAGATATCGATGTTCACGACCATGTTCTTCAGGGTAAACGACGTGAAGGGCAGCGACGCCAACACGGTGCTTATCGGCCACGAAATTTCGCCGTCGTTCCTCAAGACGTTCGCCAGGCGGGGCAAGTCCCTCATCCACCAGGTGGTGGACGAGAAGACCAAGGACAACGAGAGCCTGCGCATCAAGCTCATCGCGGTCACGGGCGCGCGCGTCAGCCAGAACACCCGCAGCAACCTGCGGAAGATCCTGGTGGAGGACTCGAAGAAAGCCATAGCGGAAGGCAATTTCGACGACGTGATGCAGGACGTGCTCTACGGGCGCTTCTCGTCCAAGCTGTTCAACCGGCTCAAGACCATAACCAAGATGAGGCGCATAGAGGTCCGCAAGTCCGAGCGCGGCGAGATCTTCAAGTGAAACTTTCCCACTGTCTGACAGGGGTTAAAGTTTCATCAAACTTCGTGAGTATCGGCTTCAATACGTGGTGAATCCTTATGATTCCAGGCGGAATGGACCCCAGGAAGATGGAGGCTGCCATGCGCCAGCTCGGCATCAAGTCCGAGCCCATAGAGGCGAAAAGCGTGATAATAGAGATGGAGTCTGGCCGGCTGGTCATCGACAAGCCCCAGGTGGTGCAGATAACAATGCAGGGCCAGAAGTCGTTCCAGATAAGCGGCGACGTGCGCTCCGAATCCTCAGGCGAGGATGTGAAGATGGTGATGGAGCAGGCGGGCTGCTCCGCCGAGGAAGCCAAGGCCGCGCTGGAGAAGAGCGGCGGGAGTATCGCCGAAGCCATCATATCGCTCACAGAAGCCAAGTAATAAAAATTTTGGGGGGTATCTCATAGCATGGCCATCAGGCGCGAAATACTGCTAATCATCGCTCTTCTCGTCCTCATAGGCATCCTGGTGAAGGTCGTGGAGTTCGCCAACACCATGACTGCCGGAGAGCCCAACGCCAGCAAGGCGAGCAGTTTCGTGACCGAGGACCTGCGCACCAAATACCCGACGGCTGACATCGGCATAATGGCCGTGACGCTCAAGCACAACGACCAGGGCAAGCAGTATTACGAGGTCGAGGCGCGCGTGACGCAGGATCCCGCCAGCCCATGC
This sequence comes from Microcaldota archaeon, assembly GCA_964479815.1. Lineage (GTDB taxonomy): Archaea > Micrarchaeota > Micrarchaeia > Anstonellales > Bilamarchaeaceae > Bilamarchaeum. The sequence continues at coordinate 4,165 of CAYZNP010000028.1, read as the reverse complement.
CCCCAGCGCTCCCATATATTCTACAACTACCCTGAGCAGAACTTCGTCGCCCAGCCGACCGAGGTCGTGACGGCCAACTGCGCGGTCTGCACCGAGGGCATCTGCAACATCGCTTTCGCAGAGGAAGCGGTCATCGCATCCCATACGTTCTCCGGCACCGAAGCCGTGCAATCCTATCTCAGGATGAACAAGGACGCGGTCCCGGCCGTGACCCAGAAGGGCGACGACTGGCTGGTGCAATGGAATTCTGCAAACGCCAGCGCTTCCTACGTGGTCGATATCCACAGGAACGGCAGCGTCCTGAACGTCACGCGGCTGTCAACTGGCTATTAGCCGACGCTTACGCGGCCTCCTTCTTCCCTGATCTCCCGTTCCACGAATTTCGCTATGACGTATGCGTTCGTGCGGAAGTGCCCGCTTGTGCTATTTGTCGAGTAGGCAGTCCTTCCTTCTGCGAGCGCCGCGTAGATGAGCAGCTGGTCCGCCAGGTGCATGTCGACTTCGTTCTTTTCCGCACTCAGGGCGTCTAGCGCCTCCTGGGCGACCGTTTCCGCCCGCTTCCCCTTCTCGCCAAGCGCGTACGCGCCCCTGAACCCCTTCCAGCAGGTGACCGCATTGCCGACGGATAACGACTCGTCGTTGCGTATGTGCACGTTGGTGATATTGTTCTGGACGAATATCTTCTTCTCGCGCACGGCTATGCTTTCCTGAAGCCCGGAAAGGCGTATGAGCGCCTGCACGCTCTCTTCCTTCGGCCATGAGAAGCATCCGCGCAGCTTCGACTGCCGCACGTTTACGCTGATGCACCCGCCGCCCCGCGGATAGTATCCCGGCTTGATGAGCGCGGTTTCCACCTGCGCGCCGAACCGCCCTATGGCTGGGATGAAAACGCGCTCGAAATAGTCGTATCCCGGCGATTTCATCACGTGCGTCCCGCCGATGATGCGCAATGCGCTCTCCTTTGCCGCGCCGAGCAGTATGGGGATTAGCGTCTGCGCCACGAGCGTCACCGAGCCGGCGGTCCCTATGTCGAACTCGTACTTCCCGCCCACGATTTCGCCAGGCTCGAAGACGAGCTCGCCGCTTCCCAGCTCAGCGCCGGCCAGCTTCCCGCGGCATACGCTGCGGACGGCGCGTGCGCTGGTGAGGTGCTGCATCTGCAGGCCCGGGTTCGGCCTGTTCGCCCTGATGCTGGTTATGCGTACGGGCTTCTTCATGATGGCCGAAAGGGTGAGCGACGTCCTCAAAACCTGGCCCCCGCCCTCCCCATACGAGCCGTCGATTTCAATCATCGAAACAACTTCCCCAGGGCTTGCTCTGGTTTTTATAGGTTTGCTGATAGCAGAATTCATGCCTGAATATTCATTTAATGACTATGTGCGCATCCTCGAGCCGCTTTATTCCAAAAAAGACCCGGCCCATGGCCTCGGCCACATAAGGCGCCTGTATGCCAAGTCAGTTCTTTTCTCGAAAAAACTGAAAGCCGACCGCAGGGTGCTTGGATTGGGCGCAGCGCTGCACGGCGTGGTTGATGAGAGGCGGCCAGAGGCCGAGCAGCTCCTTCTGATGGCCAGCATCCCGGCCGGGCTGCTGGAAAATGGAGTTACCGCGGCTTTGGAATCCAAGGCCGACGCTGTTCCAGAGACAGATGAGGGGAAGATCCTCCACGATGCGCACCTGTGCGAAGGCGGGGATGATTTTCTGGCTGTCAAGTCCCTCGCCACCGCAAGCTTCCGCGGCTATCCCCTCACCGAGTCTTATGCCTGGGTGAGCGAGAATATACTCAAGAACAGCAAGCGGCGCTGCTATACCAAGAAAGGAAAGGCGGAATATGCACGTAAGCTCCGGCGCCTCAAGAAGATATGGGATGAGCTGGGCGTTATTCTGGGCAGAATAAAGTAATGCTCGGTCACACTCGGGTTTGGTCCGGTAAGCAGAAATAGGCCAGCGGTTTTACCCGCTGGCAAGGCGACCAGTTATCCTCCCATGCACTCAAAATGAGCGTAAGCTAATATCTTACTTCCGCAACGTATATAAATGTTCTTTTTTTATAGTTCTGGGCACGAAATGTTTCCTTATTCTGTGGTTCGATTGTGCTGTTAGCGTGTGCTTCTCAGTCCAGCTGTATCTCGAACCGTGCTAAACCGAAAGCCGCGTTCACACGGTCGAGGAATTCATCTACCGTATACCCCACGGTTTTGCCGTCTATTCTATGTATCCCCACATAGGGGCGGCTTTCATCCTTTGAAATGACCGCCTTTGAGAGGTCTGTGCCTTCCAGGCACACCGTGAGGTCGCCTTGGTTGCTGCGCTTTAGCAGGAGCGTCTTGCCTTTCAGGGGGGTCTCAAGCCTATAAGTTTGTTCTTTGTCATAGACGCCGAAACCGATGAGATCGTATTCTACTATCTCCCCGCTTTCGGTCCTGCACTCCCGCCCGTAGGTGGTGAGATCTTCATCTCCTATCGGCTTATTGCTGTAGCCCACTTTCAGGTCCCGGCAGTTCAGGGGAGCAGTGATGACGAAACCCAGGAATTTCTTTGTGTTTTTCAAAGGAATCCAGAGGGCATATTTGTCTTCCGGCGGCATTAATCTTATCCCTCCAGGATATCTCTTCTTGCGCACTTCCTTGCGTTCTGGAGTTGCTGCCTTGGCTCCGATTCCATTCATGTGACCACTTCCCATATATCTGTTTATAACGATGGTTTTTAATGTGTTTCTACTTCTCCAGCACGGTCATCCTGAAATACTTCGTGCCATTCTCCTTTTTCGTGTAAAGCGTTCCGACCGTGAGGTCCACCTCGAACCGACCCGCCGGAAGAGACCTTGCGGCACCTTCTCCCAGCCATCCTGCGAGGATGGTATACCCATCATCAGGCCCCCAGCCATTCAGCCTGCTGAATGCCAGGCTTGTCTTGATGTCTTCGGACGGTCCACCAACCCTCTCCCCAACCTTCAGTCTCATGTCGTCAATTTCTCCAAAAGAGATGCACTTCGGCAGCGACATCTGCGCAGCTGCCGTGGCTTCAGCTCTCATGTAAGGCGCCTGGGTGCCTATGGCTTTTGTGAACATCCCCTGGAACTCTTCTGGCGCCATTGGGTGCCCCTCTGTCAGATGGCTTATGGTGCGAGGAGTTATCCTCATATTGTATGCGATCCTGCCGTCTTTTGAGTCTACCCTCATCACCAGGTCCTCCAGGCCGGTTTCAAGCATTTTCTGCATGCGCTCGACTACCTGGAGGCACTTTCCTATGGTGGGCGGCTGGCTTCCTGGTTTTTCCCTGGCATCAGCTACCCTCTGCCTGAATGCGCTTGCTTCCATATATACATCCACCGCTGCCACTACATTCTGGGCATCGATGCCACCAGCAGCCAGGTACTCCCTAAGCTCCGGATCCTTGATGAGGTTTTTGGCCGCAGCAGCATCTAAATTCAGCTCCCGGCCTTCTTTTCTCATGCCGCCCAGCCATTCGAGAAAAGCGCTTTCCGTCTTCGCCTGTTCGTACATCTGGAGGAACCTTTCGTTTTGGAACACTTTCGGCAATTGCTTTTCAAATCCATCTATCGCCTGGCCGACCTCCGCGGGCCCTATGCTGGTTCTCTCAGCTGCGCCGTGCGCCGTCGGTTCCACGCAGTTTAATGGCGAGTCCAGTTCCCTGGCTATCTCCCCTCCCATCATGTATAGCGATTCAAGCGTTGTGGCCGGCCCTCTCATCGACTTTAAGCCGCCCTCCAGCCCCGCAGCTCTGAATCTTTCCTTGTTTGCCTTGTTCTTCTCATACACCGACATCGTGTTGCGTACCCTGTCCATCAGCGGCGATACGCTCCCCCCGAATTCAAACAGGTGCCGCCATTCCAGCAGGGCGTTGAAAATGCGCTGGCTTTCCGCACTCACCTCGTGCCCTGGCAGGAGCAGCTCCGCCTCGGCGGTTTCTATCGCACCCCTTTCAAATCCTTTGGAAAGCAGGTATGCCTCCACATTTTTCTTCGGGTAGCGTTCCTGGATTATCGGCAGCAATTCTTCCCGATGTTGGGCTATCTGCACTCCAGTGCCTGCTGCCGGCGCCTTTGGTTTTTCCTGCACCGGTTGCATGCCGGCCTTCCGCTGGGCCGCCGCGAGGTCCTCCACCCCGGTCATCCGCGGCTTGTAAGCCAGTCCATACTCCC
>CAYZNP010000027.1:0-8650 GCA_964479815.1 Microcaldota archaeon | reverse complement strand
CATGGAACCTTTCAGACGGCAGCCTAACCGCCCCAGCATGGCGCTATTGCTGGGCACCGCGCTCGTGCTCGTCGCCGTATTCTTCGCAATCGTGCTTTTGTTTTTCGCGTTCTCGTCGCTCGTGCCGTCAGTCACCGGCCAGTGCGTGGCGGTGGTTGACATCAACCAGGAGCTCAGCGTGGAAGGCGTGCCTGCATCGCTGTTTGGCGCTGGCGTGCCGGGCTCCGAGGACATAGCCAATTCCATCCGCGACCTCAACAAGCGCGACGACGTCGGCGCTGTGCTTTTCGTGGTCAATTCGCCAGGCGGCTCTGTGGTCGCGACGCGCGAGATATACGACGCGGTCAAGAGCCTCGACAAGCCCAAGGTTTCCTATCTCAGGGAGGTCGCGGCCTCGGGCGGATACTATGTCGCCAGCGGCGCGGACTATATAATATCCGACCCTGATGCGCTCACGGGCAGCATCGGCGTGATAACGACGGTCACCGACATGAGCGGCCTGCTTGAAAAGATAGGCGTGAACGTCACTTCCATAACATCCGGCCCGCACAAGGACATCGGCTCGGAATTCAGGAACATGACCCCTGAGGAGAGGGACATGCTGCAGGTGCTGATAAACGAGACCTACGACGAGTTCCGCTCCATCGTGCTGGAGAACCGCAAGGGAAAGCTCGACATGGCGAAATTCGATGAGATAACCGACGGGCGCGTGCTCAGCGGAAGGCAGGCGGCCAAGGTCGGCCTGGTGGACAAGGTCGGCTCCAAGCGGGATGCGATACTCAAGGCGGCCCAGCTCGCCAACATCACGGCGGAAACGGCCGATGACGTCAGGCTCTGCCCGGTCACGGCCGCACCAGAGGAGGGCGGGCTCTTCAGCGTGGAAAGCGCCATACGGCAGCTCCAGGCAAAGGCAGGCGTGGCAATCGGCTACAGGTGATTGGATGGCAAGACGGAAAACCAAAAAAGCGCCTGCGGCCGCCCGGTCACTGGCGCGCTTCCTTCCGATAGCCATCCTCATCGCCCTCGTGATTTTCGTCGGCGCCGTCGTCAGCGTATACATCATATCGCCCGAACAGGGCGCTTCCCACTACCCCCTGGCTGAGAACGCGAGCGGATGCGTGCCCGGCCAGACCCGGAGCTGCTCCGTGGGCAACTGCAGCGGCACGTCGCTCTGCCTTGTGGACGGCACCTGGGGCGGCTGCAACTGGCAGCGCGTCTGCACCCCCAGTTCCAGGCTCCCCTGCCTCCAGGCCGGCTGCGCCTATGCCTACAAGGTGTGCAACCCCTGCGGGTCGGGCTACGGTGCCTGCAGCGCCCAGCCTCCCACGTCTGATTCCAATGCTGGCTGAGTGTGTCCAAAAACATAAAATTGAGCGCTGACCTATGGTTTTTAAATAATAGCCCCGTATATGTCCTACCATGCGGGCATTCATATTCTCGTTAGACGCCTTCGTAGCGTTCACGCTGGCGCTGATTGCTATCTATTCGCTGATTTTCTTCTCGAGCATCCCGTCATCCTATTACTACCTTTTGACACAGGGGCACTTCCTCTCAAGGGACGTGCTGATGGCGCTCTCGACCACGACGTGCGTCCAGTCATACTACTGCCTGAACCCGGAAGCCTCGCTTCTCGACAACATCGCCTCGGACAAGTGGGACAAGAACCAGGATGGGAGCATGCCGGGGCGTGATTCCCTGGTGCAAGCGACCGTTGGAAAGATGATTCCTGTGCAGTTCGGCTACACCATCGAGTCCATCGACAGCCAGGGAGCATCGGTGCCTGTATACGACACGGCCAAGGGTGACGCCGGGCTTCCGCCTGCCCAGCAGCACGCCGTGACGAGCAAGAAGCTCAGCATATCAGCCGAGGTGATGACCTTCGGCTATTCATCCGCCTATGCCAAGCCCTCTGCTTCCACCTACCGCTATCTCTCGTGCAACGACGGCAATCCCAACGCGCCCATGATAACCTGCGGCCTGAGCGACAACCAGGACCCGAGCAGCAACGGCGACATCGTGCCTTCCGCCAATGTCAAGGTAATGAAACTGACCGTCTTCATATGATTCAAGGTGATATGGTTGGACAAAAAAGGATTCCTGTTTACCGTGACCGTCTTCCTGATACTCACCTACATCCTGCTCTCAATATCCGTGTGGGTCAAGGGCGTTGAAGCCTCAGAACGCGCGTATTCAGAGTTCTACAAGGAATCCACGGTCGAGCTCGCCATAGAGCAGATAACGCCGGCCAAGGTGGGCAACGTCACCAACATCGTGATGAACCGCGCGCTGTTCCGGCTCAACGGGCAGTCCATAGACCATCCCCTGAAGGACGGCGCATCCATTGGCGACGAGAACGCGTATATCCGCGCGGCGCTCTCCAGCCTGCTGGTGAATGGCACCGCACCCTCATCCAGCTTCGAGGACGGGCAGGGCATGAACGACGATAACTCGTCCCTGGCCGTATGGGTGTCAAACCTGAACGCGTCCCTTGGTGCAATAGGTGTCTACATCAGCGATTTCAAGGTATCGCACTTCAACGTGTACCAGGGCGGCATAGACACTGTAAACTACTCATTCGACATGTCCCTCAAGCTCAGCGACTACTCCAACACGTCAGCGGTCACGAGGACATACCCCATCAACAACTCGCTCGACATAAGCGGGCTCGTGGACCCGGCGCTGGCGAGGGGCAGCCTCAAGCTCACAGAAGATGGCAAGCACACGGTCTACAGGCAGTTCTTCTTCAACAGCTCGCGTTACGCATCACCAGACAAGATAAGCGTAACGCAGCTTTCGCCCCCAGGGCAGGCGGGCCAGGGATGGGTATATGGCTACCTGGCATCCGCATCGCCATCCAACGACCCGCTCGTGCCCTACGCCAAGGACCTGGATACGTCCCAGTGGCACAGTTACATAATCGTGGGCAGATTCTCGGAGATCGCGCTGCTTGGTGAAGGCGTATACGGCGCCTTCGCAGGCTATATCGTCACGGACGCGCCGTCCTACTCCGATGTGCCTTGCACGACCAAGACGGCCACGTACCCGAACGAGATAGGCACTTTCAACCCCATCAAGTATTCCGGCGATAAATGCGACGTGGTCTCCATCGACCCCGGGGCAGGCGCATCGACACTCAAGCCCTTCATCGTGGCGCCCAGTTTCAACCCGGCTGACGCCCCTGAATGCCCCACGGCAAATGTGACGGTACATGGCAGGTGCGCGCTCATAACCAACAAGTGGCTGGCTTTGCCGGACGTCCGCAACGACCCGCTGAAGAAGCTTGACAAGTCTGCCAGCGCCATATACAGCGTGGAGGCCATGAGGGACTTCGTCATGTGCGGCTATTACACCGCCGATCCGGCCGCGCCCTCGTATTTCCAGCGCCTGCTGCCTGATTCCTATTCGCGGAACAACACCCTGGGCATAGAGACGTTCGTCATAGGCCAGTACGCCAACTCGACCAGCTACGACCTCAACAGCAGGCTGGACAGGGAGCTGCTCAACTCCAGCATAGAAGGGGTAAAGATAATGGGGCTGCCCGGCTGCAAGAACTATGAGAGCTGCGCCGACACGCCGACCACCGGCATATTCGCGGCGAGCCAGGACGTGATTTCGGCCTATGGCCTGGGCCCCCTGGCATGCAGCGGTACGAGGTGCGGATGATGAAAGGCCAGAGTTCGCTTGAGGTTCTCGTGACCGTAGGAATAATCCTGGCGTTCACCATACCAGTCCTGTTCCTCCTTCTTTCCCTCACATCGGTGGGCTACGAGAAGACCACGCTGGCGCAGGCAGACGCATCGGCCCGCTCCCTCGCGGATACGATGAATTTCGTCTATTCACAGGGGCCCGGCGCCAAGAAGGCGCTTTTGCTTAACGCGCCCGCATCCACCCAGGAGATCTACGCGGCCAACGACGAGGCTGTGGTGCGCATAAAGACCGCCTCAGGCACCGTGGACGCGGTTTCGCCCACGTTCGCAAAAATAGCAGGCACCATGCGGACCATGCGCGACCCTCTCACCGGCCAGCCGACCGGCCTTTTCGTGGTCGTGGTGCAGACCAACAAGAATGGCGAGGTGGAGTTCGTTGTGCCCCACTGAGCGCGGCCAGGTCGCCGCGGAGTTCATGCTCTATACGACCGTGTTCATGTTCGTGGTCGTCGCCGCATTCGTCGTAATAAACCAGCTGCAGAGCAGCGAGATCCCGCTCCGCCAGAACACCGTGGCAAAGGAGACCGGCGATGGCTTTGCCAACATAGTGACGCTGGCGGTGAAGGGCGGGGAAGGGTTCAGCTACAAATACACCTTCCCCAAGACCGTATTCGGCATGCCCTATGTGATAAACATGGATAACCTGAAGTCAAACGACACGTTCATAATCGAATGGGAGGGGCCATACGGCAACTTCAGCTACGAGTATCTCGTGCCGGCCTACAAATACAGTGTGGGGGACTCCTGCATCGCCGGCAACCGGCTGGTGAGCAACAAGTGCTCCAACGTGCTGATATTAAACAACGATGGTGAGAAACTTACAATAACACAGGGTGCATGAAATGAAAGGACAATATTTCAGCTTCGATGCCATAATCGCCGCGGTCATATTCATCATGGCGCTGGTCGCGCTGCTTTCCTACTGGCACAGCGTGAAGTCGTACCTGGACTACCAGACAGACCCCCTCTCGCAGGACGCGGTGCGCATCTCGAACCTGCTTTTCACCCCGCCATCGCCTTCTCCGCTCTGCGACAAGATGTCCAGGCTGGGCTTCGCCCTTGGATGGGAGGACCGCAGGATAAACTCGTCCATAATTGACTGTGCGTCATCCCTGGCAGTGTCAAAGCCGGACTGGCTGAAGCAGGAGCTCGGCACGCCCTATGAGGTATTGATTACTGTGACCGACCTCTCCGACAACCCCCGTCCACCGGTGCTCATAGGCGCTCCTGTGCCACAGAACGCCCAGCAGGTCGTGAGGATGCGCAGGCTGGCGACAATCGTGCAGAAAGACGGCAGCACCTACGTCGCGGCGTTCGACCTCAGCCTTTACACCCAGCAAACGGGCTAAAGGATAAGGAAAAAGAGAAAAAAAGGAAAGGCAGCGCCTCTACTTGCTCTTCGTGATTATCTCTATGTTCTCAGGCGCCTTGTTGACGTTGCCTATCTTTATGCCGATGAGGGTCTTCACGCCCTGCTTCGCCGCAAGGTCGACGAGCCTCTGGGTTATTATGCCGTCGAACACTATGGCATGGACGTCCTTCGTCTCGCCAAGCGCCTTTATGACGTCGCGCACTGGGACTTCGGATATCCTCTCCAGGCCGCTGTTGTAGAACCTCGCCCTCAGGGTGTTGCTCAGCTCGCTGAGCTCCTTCATTAGGCCCACCTTGTCGACGCGGACTGCAGCTGCGGCGGGTTCCGCCGCCTTCTCCACGGCCTCGCTGGGCAGCGGAGGCAGGCTGGGCTCTTCCCTCCTGCGCATCGGCTCGCGCGGCATCTCCCTTGGCTGCTCGCGCGGCACAGGCGCGACCTGGGTGTAGGAGCTCCTGTCCACCACTATCCTGGCCTGGGAGCGTTCCTCCTCGCGCTGGCGCGCTTCAAACTCGCGGCTCGGGACCGGCTGGGATGTATCCTCGGGGTTTTCCTGCCTGAACCTTGGGATCTCCTTCCTCATCCTCTCCGGAGCGCCCCTGCCTCCCTTGCCAGTCTGCTCGAACGGCACACGGTTGCGCAGGTACTTTATCATCTCCTTGCGCGTGAGCTCTTCGACCTCCATCCCGGTGGGCGCGCGGGAGACGAAGTCTATGTCCACCCCGCCCTGGGTCAGCTCGTTCAGGATGATGTCGCCGCCCCTGTCGCCGTCAAGGAAAAGTGTGACCTCTTTCCTCTTGGACAGCTCGACGATGGTCCGGGTCACCTTCGCGCCGCCTATGGCGACGACGTTGGTGATGTCGTTCTTGAGCAGGTTTATCACGTCGGCCCTGCCTTCGACGAACACGACCTCGTTGTTCCTGTCTATGGTCGGCCCTGCGGGCAGCCTATCGGCCCCGTATTCGACGATCTCTGCGGTCTTGACCTCGTCCCTGACCAGCTCTGAAATCTCCTTGCTCTCTGGGATTTCCGTCTTTATGAGCGTCTTGAGCAGGAGCTTCGCCCTGTCGACCAGCACTTTCCTCTTGAGGTTGCGGGTGTCCTCGACCTTGGTTATCCTCAGCCTGGCCTCGCACGGGCCGACCCTGTCGACCGTCTCCAGCGCCGCGGCGATGATGCACGTTTCCACCATGTCAAGGCTGCTGGGTATCTTTATGACGCCGGTGGTCTTGCCGTCCGAACCGGACAGGTCCACCTCTATCCTGCCTATCCTGCCGTTCTTCTGCAGGTCGCGGAGGTCGAGCTCGTCGCCGAGCAGCCCTTCGGTCTGGCCGAAAATCGCGCCGACCACGTCAGGCTTCTCCACGAGCCCTGAAATCTCCACGTTCGTGTATATCAAGTATTTTACCGTATCTATGTATGTCTTAGCCATTCTTTTCACCTTCCTCAATCAATTCATCATATCCTCTTTTCGCATCCTCGAAACAACGCACGTTGAGGATGCGCCCGAGCGCCTTCCGGGTGTCCAGCTCGGCCCTTATGGACCGCGCCTCGAGCTCGTCCCTGGCGAGCCCGGCGAGCTGTTCGCCGCGCCTGTCCAGGTCCGTGAGCACGAACACCTTTCCGACGCCTTCCTTGGCGACCCTGTCGCAGCTTATCCTCAGGTTGCCGGATATGGTAAGCACGTTGCGGATTCCCAGGAGGGCGAACGCCTCCCTGTCCCGCTTGCCTTCCACGAAGACCCAGCCTTCCCTGAGCTGCTTCAGGATCTTGTCGAGCAGCTTGATTTTCTGCCTTGTTTCCACTGCTTTCCTCCGTGGGACGGACCAGAATGAGAGACCATTGCTGTGCACTGTTGACCGCCCTTGCGGGCCTCCCGTCCCTTTCGGGACGGTCGTTCCTTCACCGCTTTAAGCTCCGGTGGCCATCCATGCACAGCATTGTTATCATGCATGCAAGGTGTTTTTAGCCCATCGCCGCCCTTTCCTCTATGAGGTCGACAACGACGGGGAATATCTTCATGATATCCCCTTCGCTCAAAACACCTATGAGTTCATTATCGTCATTCACGACCGGGAGGCGTTTTATCCTGTTTTCCCGCATCGCTTTTGCTGCATCCTCTATGGTCGTTTCGGGTCTCACCACCCTCAGCGGCTTCGACATGATTTCCTCGACGGGCATCTTATACGGGTCCTTGCCCTTGGCAAGGATGTTGTACACTATGTCTCTCTCCGTGATTATGCCTTTGGCATGCTTGCCGGCCTTGTCCTCGACGACTATCACTGAACCGATGCCATTCTTCTTCATCAGTCGGGCCACGTCTATGGCGGTTTTTCCGAATGGTAAGACTATGACCTTCTTAGTCATGATGTCTCCCACTCTCAAATCCGATCCCATAGGAATAATCATGCTCGGAAACGTTTAAAAACACAAGCCGGGGCGACCATTCCCGACCGCCGTCTGGAACCGCCCCTCCGCCCACCCTTAAAATTCTTTCAGTCCATAACTGCCCTTATGGATGCTAATGCTGTCGAGAAGAAATGGTCGAGCCGGTGGGCCGATGCGAAGGCGTTCGAGGCCGACCCTGACCCGAAAAGGGAGAAGCGGTACGTAACCGCGGCTTTCCCCTACCCGAACTCGCCCCAGCACATAGGCCATGCCAGGACCTACACCACCGCGGACATATACGCCAGGTACCTGCGGCTGAAGGGCCACAATGTGCTCTTCCCAATGGGCTTCCACGTCACCGGGACACCCATCCTCGCCATGGCAAAGCGCATAGCGGCGAAAGACCCGGACGTCCTCGGCGTTTTCGACAAAATCTACGGCATCCCGCCATCGGAAGCGGCAAAGCTCACGGAGCCAAGGGCGCTCGTGGCGCATTTCTCCACGGAGATAGAGCAGGGCATGCGGGAGATGGGCTATTCCATAGACTGGCGCAGGAAGTTCTATTCCTATGATGAGAAGTTCAACCGCTTCATACAATGGCAGTTCCGCAAGCTCAGGGAGCTCGGCTACCTCGTTAAGGGCGAGTATCCCATCGCGTGGTGCCCGGCCGACAAAAACGCTGTCAGCGCGCATGACACGAGAGGCGACGTCGATCCTGAACTCGATAATGTCACGGTGATCAAGTTCGCCGTCCAGGGCGGCGAATCGCTCGTGGTAACGACATACCGCCCTGAAACGGTCTATGGCGTGACGAACATCTGGATCAATCCGAAGGCGAGCTACGTGCGTGCGAAGCATGGCCAGGAGACGCTGATAATAGCGGAGGAGGCAGCGAAGGTGCTTGACCTCCAGCTGAAGCTCGGGATAACCGGCAAGGTGAAGGCCGAGGACATCCTGAAGATGGGTGCGACGAACCCGGTGACCGGCGAAACAGTGCCAGTCTGGCCTGCGTCCTTCGTCCAGCCCGGCGTCGGCACCGGGATAGTCATGAGCGTGCCTGCGCACGCGCCCCTGGACTACCTCGCGCTCCGCGACCTTGGCAAGGGAAGCATGAGGATGCCGCAGGTCGTGAGCCTGAAGGGCTATGGCGCCGCACCGGCGAAGGAAGCCGTGGAGAAGCTGGGCG
>CAYZNP010000026.1:7920-9141 GCA_964479815.1 Microcaldota archaeon | reverse complement strand
GACGCGCCCAAGCCGTTCAAACGATATGCGATTGACGTCGTATGGCGCAAGGAGGAGCCGCAGCGCGGCCGCTTCCGCGAGTTCTACCAGGCAGATGCGGACATCGTCGGCAGTTCGTCCATGCGCTGCGAGGCGGAACTGCTCCGGCTGGCAAGGGATTTGTGCATCTCGTTCGGGTTTGACAAGCCGAAAATCATGCTCAACAACCGGAAAATCCTTGATGGCGTGGCGGCTAAGCTTGGAGTGGCTGCCGAGGTGAGGGACGAGGTCTATCGCGTGCTGGACAAGCTGGACAAGATAGGCGAAGATGAGGTAGTCAAGCTCCTGAAGGAGATACTCGGAAAGAAATCTGACGAAGTGGTGAAGCTCATGAGGGCCAAGGGCGGCAACAAGGCAAAGCTCGCCCTGGCGACAGAATACAGCCCTGACGGCGCGCGGGAATTGGAGGAGATACTTGCGCTGTGCGACTTTCCTGTTGAGGTGGACCTTTTCCTCGCCCGCGGACTCGGCTATTATACAGGCCCTGTCTTCGAAATAGTGCTGAGCGAGGGCATCGGCACGGTGATGGCAGGGGGGCGGTATGACAACCTGCTCGGCGTCTACGGCCAGGCAGCGCCTGCGGTGGGCATATCTGTCGGCATCGAACGCCTCGTCACGCTCATAGCCGAACGGAACAAGGCGGCAAATAAAGCGGAAAAAAAGACAGACAGCACCGTGTTCGTCGCCCCGGTGAAGCACGAGTCATACAAGTACGCATTGCAGGTCGCTGCGGCCTTCAGGACGGCCGGCGTAGCATGCGAGACGGACCTGAATGAGCGCCACATACGCAAACAGTTCGACTATGCCAACGCCCTCGGGATACGGTTCGCAGCCGTCGTCGGCAGCCGCGAAGAATCCGAGAAGAAGGTCACGCTCCACGACATGCAGAGCGGAAAGGAGGAGATGCTCCAGCTGCAGGACGCGATAGCGAAAGTCAAGGGTCGGTAGCTTGCTGGACATCCCGCTGATTTTCATAAGGCACAAGCAGGTCTTCAAACCTGATATGCTCACGCTCATGGGCAAGCCCATCGACGTGGCGAAGAAGCTGAAAGCCGGCGGGTGCACGCTCATCCACATCGTGGACGAGGATGCGCTGGCCGGGAACTCGTCCAACCTGGACATCTACGACCATCTCACGTATTTCATAAACGTGGAGGTCGAGTGCGCCCCGAGGGAGGAGAT
>CAYZNP010000026.1:0-7820 GCA_964479815.1 Microcaldota archaeon | reverse complement strand
CACCTCAAAGCCGCTGCGTGTCAGTTTCAGCGGGTACGCCTTTGACGAATGGGCGACACCCTTCATCTTGATGACCTCCACGTAACGCGTGCGTTCCCTGGCCTGCTCGTCATACCTGTAGGACAGGTTTATCCATCCGTCGCTGTAGGTCTCTATCCCATAGAGCGAGTTCGGTATCTGGTTCGGCTCCGTGGCCTTGAGGTCCTCGCTCAGCAGCAGTGTGGTCACCTTCCATTTCCTTATGTTGTCTATCAGCCTGAGCAGCCCTTTCTTGCGCTCGTCCTCGCTCTGGAAGAACAATGCAATCGGCATGATGGAATCTATGACCACCCGGCGCACGCCAGTGCTGTTTATTATCTCCTGGACCGCGCCGTACTGATTGAGTATCTGGTCCACCTCGTGTATCGGGTAGTCCAGCAGTATGAACTTCTTTTCCCTCTCCAGCCGTGCGAAGTCCCAGTCGAACCCGCCCAGGTGGAAGAAGAAGTCGGACCTGCTCTCCTCTATGGAGATATAAAGGCCTGGCTCGTCGTACTCGGTCGCGCCGTTGTAGACGAACTGCGATGCGAAGGTGCTCCTGCCGGATCCGGTCGGGCCGCTTACCGTGACTATCGACCCCTCCAGGAAGCCCCCTCCGAGGACCTTGTCAAGCCCCGGTATGCCGCTCCTGATGAATCTGCGTTCCATTATACCCCCTCTTTGTGCTCCTTTTTCCCTTCCTTGAGCATCTTCTGGCCCATCTCCGCGCGCTTCTTAAGCGCGTTCTCGAGCCCTGCCAGCTCCTCCGGTTTCGCGATTTTCGTGAGTATATACCTCTTGTATTCAGCGGTCGTGGCAGCCATGTTGCCCAGCAGCTCGTGCGCTTCGGCCAGCTGGAGCTTTATCTCGTCCGGCCTGAGTATCTCGACCGTGAACGGGCTGTGGGCCATGCAAAGGTTGCCCAGCGTGACAAAATCCCTGACGAGCACCTTGATGGATATGGAGCTGGACCAGTTCTTGCCCTCGCCTCCATCCACCGGCTCCTCTATCTCTCCATAGGCGAATACCACGCCAGGGCGCTGTATCACGCTGTTTATGAACCCAGTGCCGAGTTCCTGCAGCGACTCCTTCGTTCTGGCGTGTATGTCGAAGTAGACCATGGCAAGGACACCGCCGTTCTTTATGGTATCCCTAGTGAGCTTTTCGGCATCTTCCATGACTTTAGCTTGTGCGGCTCATGTTTTAAAATACCCATCGCGCATTCTCTATCAGAGGTGCTACTTATGCAAGAACGAAGACCATATCAGAAGGGCGGCGACCGCCCGGGCGGACGTTCGGGGAAGCGCGCCATGTTCATGAAGCGCACGCGCGAGACGGTGATGGAAGCCCTCAGGAGCAGGGATATGCTGCTCGGCGGCGTCACCAAGTCCATGGAGGACCTGGACAAGATAATCAACCTGCTCGGCGAGCGGCTCGAGGACTGGTATGGCATATACTTCCCAGAACTGAAAACAGAGGACAAGCTCCTCTACTGCAAGGCGGTCCTTGCCATAAACCGCGAGGACATGAAAGAGGAGGACATCGTTCCTGTTCTCGGCGCGAAGAGGGCCGCGGAGATAACCACAGCAGCCAAGTCGAGCCTCGGTGCGAAGCTCTCCCAGGAGGACCTCACGGAGTGCCATTCGCTCGCGCGCACAATCCTGTCGCTCGGCAAGCTCCGTTCGGACTACGAGAAATACCAGCAGAAGCTCGCTACGGAGCTCTGCCCGAACATGGCCGCGGTGGGCGGCGCTGACGTTGCGGCGAAGCTCGTATCGCACGTTGGCTCGCTGCACAAGCTCGCGCTGCTGCCGGCGAGCACCATCCAGGTGCTCGGGGCGGAGAAGGCGCTCTTCAAGCACCTGCGCAACAAGAGGATAGACCCGCCCAAGCACGGCATCATATTCCAGCACCCGCGCATATCCGCATCGCCCAAGGCGGTGCGCGGCAAGATCGCGCGTGCGCTCGCGAACCAGCTCGCCCTCGCCGCGAAAACGGACGAGTTCACCAAAAGGGACTTGACCGTCGAGCTGAAGAAGAGGTTCGACGACCGCTATGAGGAGATAATGAAGGAATACGAGCGCATGAAGAACAAGCCGCAGGCCGCGCCTGCTGCCCCACAGGCCCAGCCCGGGCCGCCGCACAAGCACAGTTCCAAGCCGCCGGGACAGCATGAGCAGGGCTGACCGTCAGCGTAAAAAAATGTTCGCCATACTCTTCAGTCCATGCGGATTCTAGCTTTTTCGGACCTGCACGGGGACGAGGCGGCGCTCGGGTCGCTGAAGCGCCTATCGGCGGATTACGACCATCTCTTCGGCTGCGGCGACTTCTCGCACAGCAGCTCGTTCGCCGAAGAGGTGATGGAGATACCGAACTGCCTCTACATCCCGGGCAATTGGGACAATGCACGGGTCAGCGAATTGCTTTCGTCAGGCCCGCGCTCGGTCCATGGCAGGCGCATCGAACTGGGCGAAGGGCTGAACGTCGCTGGCTTCGGCTACGGCATGCCATCCCCCTTCGGGACCTACGGCGAGATAAGCGAGGAGGAGATGCTCCGAGGCCTCTCCCGGCTTGACGCGGATGCTAACACCCTCCTCATGCTCCACTGCCCGCCGAAAGGGCATTTCGACGAGGTCCGCGGAGGGCTGCACGCCGGCAGCGAGTCCATCCTGAAGATGATAACGGCGAAAAAGCCGCTCGCCGCGTTCTTCGGGCACATCCATGAGCACTCGGGCATAAAGGCGCTCGGCCCGACGACTCTCGTGAAGCTGCCGCCCGCCAATGAGATGCGCGCCTGCTCGGTGGAGATAATGAACAGGAAAATCAGCGCGGAGTTCATATCCCTATGATACACATCCGTAAGATGCGCCATTCAGAGCTCGACAGGACGAGGCGCTTCATACACTCCATCTTCCCGAGGTCCGTGGTGCGCGTGGACGGCGCGGACACTGTCCTGCTCGCCGAAACTGCCGGGAAGCCGGTCGGCTTCGCCCACCTGATAGAGCTGCGGGACCGGATGATACTCCAGGGCATCGGCGTGGTGAAACCGATGCGCGGCAAGGGCGTGGGCACCCTGCTGATGGAAAAGGCGCTGGAGGTGCTTAGCGCGTCAGGCAAGCCAGTCTACCTGAAAGTGAAGGCGCTCAACCAGGTGGTCAATATGTACGCGCGCTACGGCTTCTTCGTCAAGAAATTCGGTAGGGCGCACGTGCTGGTCAAGAAACCGAATAGTTAAAAGAAAGGCATCCTGGCAATTACCTGAAAATATAATCCAGCGCAGCGTCCAACGCGCCTTTGGGAATGGTGGAAGCATACTCGCCCTTCTCGATATGCAATATGCCGATGTCCTCAATCCTTACGAAATATGGAACTCCGTCAACGGCTTTCTTGTCACTGCCGGCAAGCTTTTTCTCAACAAGCCCCCTGTCTATATACGAAGGGACCCTGGCGGGCATGTCGAGCCTGGACAATAAGGCCTCCGCCCTGGCACACGCCTCGGCACTGAGATGGCCCAAAGGCGAGCGGGAGATCTGGAGCCCCGCTCTTATCCCGAGAGCAAGGCCCTCGCCATGGGATAGCCTGAAACCAGAGACAAACTCAATGGCATGGCTGATGGTATGGCCGAAGTTCAGGCCTTTTCTGTGATTCGTCTCATCAGGATCCTGCCCTACAACCCCTCCCTTCAGCTTGACACTCATCAAAACAATCTCTTCCAGCAACTCAACGTCTCTCCCCAGTATGCCATCCATGTTCCGTTCCAGGAAAGAAAAATATTCCCCGCTAAGTATCAAGCCATGCTTCACGGGCTCGACAAGGCCCGAACGGAAGTTCCGCTCATCCAGGGTAAATAAAGTGTCCACATCGCTCACGGCGAGGTGCGGCTGGTAGATGCGGCCGACGGCATTCTTGGAAATCTCGCTATTCACACCGCACTTCCCGCCAACGCAGGAATCAGCCTGGGATGAGGTTGTCGTCGGAATCTGAATGTATTTCATGCCGCCGCGTTTGTAAGTGGCGGCAACATAACCGCCGATGTCGCCGATTACCCCGCCACCCAGGCAAAGAAGAACATCGCTCTTCTCGAAACCGTGCGAGTCCAAAAAATTAATTATCCTGCCGTAGGTGAGGATATTCTTGCTGGTTTCCACCGAACCCTTATCGTCAGGTTCGACTATGAACGTGGGGATTTCTCCGTCGGAATAAAGCTTGGCGAGATGACCGGCGTTAGCAACGTTCCTGTCTGTGATTATGGCCTGCCTTTTATTGGAAATATCCTTGGCGACAAATTTACTGACAGAGCAAAGCAGATCGCGCCCTACGAAAACGTTATGATTGTCCGCGGGCCTGTCCTTGAATTCTATTTTGTGAACCTTGCTTCCCAGCATGGAAATACCCCTTTTTAACACTTAAATGCGGGCATCAATATTTAATTGAATTGCCCTTGGGACTGCCGTGCCCCGCCTGCAGGAAGCCCTGGCTTCACGATGCCCACTTAAACGTTTCGTGATAACCATACCACATTCACCTGGGGAGATGAGCTAACCTGGTATGCTGTCAGCTTTGGGAGCTGGTCGTCTGAGTTCAAATCTCAGTCTCCCCAATTTTCAAAACAGTTATTAACTTATCTGGAAAATCCATCTCATGGCAACCAGTTACAGGAAGAATGCACTATCCAGGCCGACCCATGCGGCCGGAGAAGCGCTTTTGGAAGAAGAAGCCCTCCTGGAGGAGGTAAAGAAGAAAGAGAAACGCAAGGACCCGCCGCATAGGGCGTTCTCAGGGTTCCACAAGCCGTCCGAGAGGTACAGTTTCGTCCATCTCGCGAAGGTGCTTGTGAGCGGAGAGCGGCTCGAGATGCTCAACGCGGTCGACCGGCTGCGCGGGCGCTCCAGGGTCCTAGCGGAGCTCGCATGCTTCTCATCGTTCCAGTTCGTCCGTCTCGCGGCGGTCTCCCATCTGACCAATGACCCCGAGGCGCTGGCGGACGTGGCCAAATACTGCCCCTATGACGACACGCGCGCCTCGGCCGTGGACGAGCTTTCGTCCGACCGCGCGTACCTGCTGGACATCGCCTGCTCGTCGCTGTTCCGCGACGCGAGGCTGAAGTCGGTATCCCTTCTCTCAGACCCCGATATGCTCGCCAAGGTGGCATCGCGCTCGCCCAACACAGATTCGCGCAATGCGGCGCTGGAGCGCATCTCCGGCAACCCGGCCGCCCTGAGGAAGGTCTCGGAAGAATCGCCCTACCGCAGGGTGCGCATGAGCGCCATGAAGGGCCTCTCATCCCACGTGCCCGCGCTGTGCTCCCTGCTCATAAGCTCGAAGCACCCTGAGCTCAGGAAGAAGGCCGCGCTGATCCTCTCCTCGTCCGTCGAAGAGCTCGACGACGTGGATGCGCTGACTGAGATAGCCAAGCTGTCGCCAAACCCGGACGTCCGCTACCTTGCGGTCGGCAGGCTGTGGAAGCACCCCTTCGCGCTGCGCAAGGTGGTTGGCGAGACGCGCTACCGCGACGCGCGCTCGACCGCGCTCATGCTGCTATCAGATTCCGTGGCGCATCTTGACGACGCGGACCTTCTCGCGGACGTTGCGACCCTGTCGCCCTACGGCGACTGCAGGTCCGCGGCCATAGAAAGGCTGGTCGGCCAGAGCGCAGCGCTGCTTTCCATCGCTTCGAAATCGCGGTTCAAGGATGCACGCGCTCTCGCGCTCGACAAGCTGAGGGACGACGTGGCCATGCTGAAGAACGTGATACGGCTGTCGAAATACAGCGACACGCGGGCGCAGGCGCACAGGATTGTGGCAAACCCCGAAGTGTTCCAGTCCGAGCTCGCCAGGATACTGGGCTGAAGCGCTCATCCGGCTGTTGCAGCCTCGCCCCCGATGGTGGCTGTCGCCACGTTGGAGTCAGGAGACTGCTGGCCTGCCATGTCTCTTGCCTTTACAGTGTAAGCGTAGGTTTCGCCAGGCATCGCGCTCCTGTCCACATATGACACCGAGCTTGTCGTGGCTAGCAGGGTGAACATGCCCAGGCTGGTTGCGCTCCTGTAGATACTGTAGGACGAAATTGCGCCTGAGGGCCTCGACCACGAGAGGTATATGGAATCGTACCCCGCGCTCGCTCTGAGGTCAGTTATGCGCGATGGCGGCTGTGTGACAAGGTAAATCGTGTCATGCACAGTCCCAGTTCCGTAGTCGTTCATGCACTGGTAGTATACTGTCTTCTGGCCGTCGTCACCATGGAGGCTGAATTTCAGGTCCGAGCCGTAGTCCTCCCACTCGCTCCAGTCATAGTTGTCCTGCCTGAGCCTGCAGACTGAGGCGCCCTCCTCGGCGAGCTTCAGCGACACCTTGGTAGAAGTAGTATATTCATCGCCGCCGTTTATGCTGATGCTCATGTCCGATGGCGGGTTGGGCGGCACCGGGGAGAATGTTATGTCGGCACTGCTAGTGCCTACGTCATCGCCGTTCTTCTTCTTGCAGTTGTAATAGACCGTCTTGCTGCCCTCTCCAGGGGTGAGCGTCCACTGCTTCCACGTGCTGTACTGCTCCCACGTGCTCCAGAAATTGCCATCGTTGGAATATCTGCACTGGGCAGCCGCGAACGCATACAACCCGAGCGTCACTTGCCTGTTGTTCGTCCAGCGCGCGTCATTATTTATGCTGATTGAGATGTAAGGCGGCGGCGTGGTGTCCAGTATTATGGTGTCGCTGGCAGTGTCCGACGTGGTGCCGGTGCCGCTCCTGCACTGCACGTAAACCCGCTTCGTCCCCTCGCCAGGCGTGAGCATCCATTGGATGGCCGTGACATATGGGAACCAGTTGCCCCAGGTCGTGCCGTCGTTGGACAGCCTGCAGTCCTGGGCCAGTTTCGCGGTTATGTGCGCGCTGACAGTCTGGGTGGCTGTGTATCCCGAGCCGTCGGCCAGGGACAGCGAGACGTCCGGCTTGTCAACCACCGCGAAAGTCACCGACTGGCTTGTCTTGAGCCCCTTGTCCGAGCATTCCAGCCCGAGCAGATGCGTTCCCGGAGCCGCGTATACGGTTATCCGGGTCTCTTTTCCCAGGGCGACAACGCCGATGGCAATGGGACTGTTGTCGATGGTTCCGCTGCACGTTGCGGTAAGCGCAGCCGGGTCTGCCGAATCTGTCACGGTGAACGCCAGGTCGAAGGTGCCTGCGTACTGCCCGTCCTGTATGGGGCTGGACATGGAAATCCTGGGCGGCTGGGTGTCAAGATAGATTGTAGCCGATGCCGGCTGTGCCTTATTGCCGATGTCGTCGCTGCACTGGTAGAAGACGTCCTTCGGCCCGTCGCCGCTCGGAACCGTCCAGGTTTTCGTTGTCGCGTATGCTTCCCAGTCGCTCCATGAGCTGCCATCGTTGGAGAACCTGCACTGGCTCGCGCCGGTTGCCGAAAGGGAGAGTGTGAGCGTCTTCTCTGACGTGTAATTGGCCCCGCCGTTTATGGTTATCGCGAGGTCCTTGGGCGGGGTGATCTTCGCCGTGGCG
The DNA here is from genome assembly GCA_964479815.1 of Microcaldota archaeon. Taxonomy (GTDB): domain Archaea; phylum Micrarchaeota; class Micrarchaeia; order Anstonellales; family Bilamarchaeaceae; genus Bilamarchaeum. The sequence continues at coordinate 290 of CAYZNP010000026.1, read as the reverse complement.
CTGGCCTTGCTGCTGCCCGTCTCCGTTCCGCTCGCGTCCACCGCTTTGACAATGTAGTAGTAAGTCATCCCGTTGAGGACCGACGTGTCAACGTATTTCGTCTCGCCTACGATGAGCTTCGCGTTTATCTTCATGCCTTCGCTGGCTGCATCAGTGCTCCTGTAAACCGTATAGCCTGCAGCCCCGCCAGCCGCCGTCCAGTCTATCTCGATTCCTCCGGCAACCTGTTTCGCTACGACGTTGGACGGCCCGCCTGCGCACCCGAAAAGAAGACAAAACGCCAATATGCC
>CAYZNP010000025.1:0-9237 GCA_964479815.1 Microcaldota archaeon | reverse complement strand
CCTGGTTCATAGAGTCGCTGTGCACGCAGACGCTGGTCATATTCGCCATAAGGACAAGGAAAATCCCGTTCCTGTCGAGCATGCCGAGCATGCCGCTTACGATAAGCAGCCTCGCCGTGGTGGTGCTTACGCTGATACTGCCGTTCACGCCGCTTGCCGCGGTTTTCCAGTTCGCCGTCCTGCCGGTGCAGTTCTTCGCCATCCTGGCAGGCTTCGTGGTTGCATATCTCCTGCTGGTCGAGCTGATGAAATGGTGGTTCTACAGGACATACGCGAAACTGGCTGACTGAAAAAAAGAAAAAGGGCCGATGGTGGCCGGCCCGATGAAAATCAGATGATTCCGTGCACCAGGCAGCGTGGTTTCCCGCTGTTGCCTGCAGCGAATGTCTCCTGAGGCGTCGGGCCTCCATAATCCTTTCGCGTCCAAGGCGTGTTCTGCACGCGCCTGCTGAATGCGTCCGGCAGTATCACATGGCCATTATGCCTTGCCCTTATAGTTTCTTCACGCCTTTGGGCCGCTATTTGCTGCCTTGTCAGGGGTTGCAAGTTAAAGCATACCATTTGTAATCACCCGGTAAGTCATTCTGGAAATTCCGCTATTTATATATTTCTGACAAAATTATTCCAATAAGAATATCCCCGCGAGAATTAGACTAAACTGATTTGAGAGAACAACGCTCAGCAACACTTCGCGCCATTTGTCCGCATCCAGTTTTGATTGCCCTGATTTTAGCTTCGCCTCTACGACTTTCTCTATTATTTTTCTCTCAGCCATTTTGTCTACCATTTTCTGGCGCCTCACCTGAATGTCCGTTTCTTACCTTTTCCGCGGCTTCCTTCCCCCTGATTTTGATGTTTTCTCCATTGCTCGGCCTTTCTCTTCCCTTGCAGCGCCAGGCGGTACATCAAAACCCAGAGTAGGGGCCAGCGTCTCTCCATATTCAGGATCTTCACGTTTCGCCTTGGCAATCAATTTTTCTATTTCCTTCTGTACTGCCTGGGCCTTTTTCTTGTTCTGCTGAACTAGGCGTCGGTACTGCCTCTGGAGCAGTTCCCAGCGATATTGGTATTCAAATCTTCCAAGTGCTCTCTCGGCGAGTTCTCGTTTGTCGAGGTTTTTGCCTTTATCGAACTTTCTATAGAACATTACGATTGTATCCCCATCTTCTGGATCTTTGTCGTCAATGATTTTCAGTATGTCCAGTAATTCAAGGTATGTATAAACCTCGCCTTCATCCTTAGGCTGCCTTTCAGAAAAATGATACACTGCATTAATCTTTTTTTTCAGCCATGCTAAAAATTTCGCATCGTACCCGAACTTTGCAATCTCGCTTTTGAGTTCTTCGAGCCATTCGCCATAATCCTCGTCCAGAGCCATCATCTCACCTTCCGTGCGAGTCTTTCTAATTCCCTTAGTTTTGTTTTACTAGCGTAATCCCCATTGATAAACACGTCATTAAACTTGCCGGATTCTGTGTGCTTGTCAAACAATTCTTCAAATTTTGCCCACCCCGTGCTTCTTGCAGTTTCATAGTCCGCCTTCATTATTTTTTCCACTGCCTCAACCGCCCTCACGCCTATTGCATGCTGTGCATTTTTTGGAAGTATGTCGCCGCCCATCAACTGCGGCCTGAGTTTTTCAGTATCGCCTTCAACGAAGACTTGGCAGAATCCGTCTGGACATCCGTTGCATAACTCACAGGAGTAATGCCCGATTTCATGTGCGAGAACATTGCGAACGAACTCTTCACCTCGGTGGATATTGCTCTCCCTTATCAATATTACGTCCATCGTCGGGCTGTATGCTGCCAGCGTTCTTTTGATGTCTGCCTGGGTCATTGTCTTCCCATGCACCTTGCTAAGGCAATCCTCAAAATCCCTGTCGCTAACTATTTGGAATGCTGGCGTCTTAGCTATTGCAGTCGGATACCGTTCTCTGATTCTGTTGTGATAATCTGCCGCAAACCCCTCATATTTCTGCTTTTCGGTCAGCAACCTGTCTGGTGTTACTGGTATATACCATTTTATCCCATCCCTGGTCGTATGCGCATCTGTTTTCTCGTACCCGAGGTTAATTTTTTGCGGGATTATGCTTATTTTCTTCCTATTTTCGTATCTCGCTGCAGTTGCTTTCTGTTTTGCCTTATCCACCTTTTTCTCTCCAAGTTCCCGCATTATCTTCTTTTCCTTGGCTTTCTTGGCTGCTTCCTCAGCGGCTTTTTTCTTCGCTGCATCCGCAGCCGCCTTCTTCGCAGCGGCCTCGGCAGCAACCCTGCTGCCTGCAACCGCGCCTCCGGCACCTCCGGTTGCAGCAGCCATGGCCACAGAAGTCGCAAGCTCCTTGCCCTTCTTAACACGGATCGCCGGTTTCCCCTTGGGAACCCCCTTTGGGGCGAATGGGTAGAACTTGCCGGCCGCGCCGCCTAATTTCGCGCCTCCTCCGAATGGGCTGAAGCTTCTGGCCATGCTAAGGAACGAGAAGGCGAACAGCGCTGCCAGCACAAGGAGAAGGCCGAAATTGCCTATGCTGAAATTGGCCGCGGTAGCTGCGGGCATCATCACGCTGAATACGGCATAGTTTGCGCTTGAGGGGAGGAGCGTTGGCGTGCCCTTGAAGTCTGCAAACACCATCGTCGCCCCGCCTCCTGAATCGAATGTCGCCGTGCACACGCCAAGATTGTTCGTCACCGCAATCAGGGTCTGGTTCCCTGCGCGCAGCTCTACCGCCTGCCCTGCCACTGGCTTGTCCCTGCTCGTCAGGGTGCACACTGCGACCAGACTGGCACCTGCCGGATACGCATACAGCGTCATGGCTGTTAGTGAGCTGACGTTTATGTCGGAAGGGGCCGAGTAGCTGCCGAACCATGTATAAAACTCAAGCTGTGCGTGATGCTCCCCGTCTGAAACGTTGTAGAAGACCTCTTCCAAGTCATATATGCGCGAATAGTTGTACGCCAGGTTGTTCATCTCGGTGGGGCTTCTCAGGGAGTTGCCCCACATGACGTTAAGGATGCGGTGCGGCCCTGTATAGTTGTTCTGGCTTTCCGGGTCCTCAGGTAGGAGACCTGAATGGTTCGTCACATTTGCGATGATGAACTGCGTCCCGTAGCCGTCCTGGGTGACGTTGAACGCGTATATGTAGTACGCCCCTGCCGTCTGGTTATCCATCTCCGAATAATACTTGTAAAGGTTGGAATTGGATAGCAGGCTGACATGGTACATGACATCCTCCGATGTATTCCCATTGAGGCTGAACACGCCTGGCAGATAGGGCAAAAGCGTCATGTAATCGTTCTGTACCTCGTATGAGGCAAAGTCAGAGGAAATGAGCGTGATGGTGCCATTGCTGTCCCATGAGTCTGTTTCGCATTCAGTGCCTTCCATGTGCTCTTCTATTCCATGCTCTGTGTAGTCTATCGTGAACGTGCCCCGCAGCGTCACGTTGAGGTGCGGATTCACGATGGTGACGTTCCTTACGGTGAAATTGTAAACGCCCGTTCCGTATGGGGAGGCATACGCAAGGGATTCCTCGTAGCAAGTCAGGTTTATCATCCCGCCAAGCAGGTAGCTGACGGGGGGGTTAATCAGAGTAATCAGGGCGCACGATATCTCTTGAGCAAGGCTGCCATGCTTGAAAGGCGCTTCCGAGGGATTGTTGAATGTGGGGGGTGTGACGTTTATCGAGCCGTTCGGGAGATTGACGGTCACCGGCCCCGTCGCAAGAACCACCGCCGCGTTGGCGGTATTGTAAACTGTTTCGTTCCCTTTCTCCTGCCTCAGGCCGTCAAGGCTGTAATACGCCGTGACGTCCTTCACTTTCATCTCCTCGAAGTCCCTCGTCACTATCCGCTTGTCGCAGTAGCCATTGTCGTAGCCTTCCCTGACAGTGGCATTATGCTTCTCGGTGGCAATCCAAATCAGCGAGGGGTGCAGCTTTGAGGTGATGCTCATGTTGACCGATGGCGTGAGCGTCAGTATCTTCACGTATAAAAAGGTCGTGGGGTCGTTCAGCGTCGCATCTTTCTCGCTGTAATTCAGGAAATTCTGGTGCAGGATTTCCTGGGGTGCTATGCCTCGGTTGTGCTGGTCAACATCATCCACGGGCGGGTCTATCAGTGCGAATGAGATGCAGCACAGGGCAAGCAGGAAAATTGCGCTTTTCACAGATACTCCCCCACCTTTATGTAGTTTGGGCTGAAGCCATTAAAAATCCGGGCAATTCTCATAGGGCTCAAGCTGAGGACGAGAAGAATCGGGCCCGGTGAGATTTGAACTCACGACCTTCGTCTTAGGAGGACGTCGCTAAAGACCCAGAATAGCATGCGGCTAATCCGGCCTATCCAAGTTGCCCTCCTGTTTGCACCATTTCGCGGAGCGAAGTCAGCAAACAAGAACTGAGCTACGAGCCCATACGTCGTAAAGAAGGATTATGCCCGCATGAATTTATAAACTGTTTTCAGCTTCTTTACCCCATGAGCCTACGCCTCGCCGAGCTTATCTCATCCTCCGTGGAAAGAGTCCTTGAGGACCGGGTAGCCGTGGCCTTCTCAGGCGGTGTGGACTCCACGACGATCGCTGCCATAGCCAGGAAGCACGCCACGGTGGAACTGTTTTCCGCAGGCACCCCTGGCAGCGAGGACCTGGAATACGCCGAAAAGGTCGCTGCGTCGCTCTGCCTGCCGCTGCACAAAATCATCCTTGACCAACAGTGCATCCTTGATGCTTACGCACAATGCCACGCCATGCTCCCCCTGGACCTGCTTAAGCTTGAGATACTCGTCCCTGTCTACCGCGTCGCCGAGGCCGCGGCCAAAAAGGGCCACAAGGTGCTTCTTTTCGGCTCAGGCGCCGAAGAGCTGTTCGTCGGCTATGAACGCTACTATGCCTACAGAGAAGAGGGCAAAGACCTTGACGCACTGCTCAAGGACGAGTTCAGGACACTGGCCCAGCGAGACATCGGCTGGATGAAGAAGGTCTGCAGGAACTTCGGCATCGAAGCGCGTTTCCCGTTCTACGTGCCTGAGCTGGCCAGGTTCATGTTCTCGGTCCCCCTGGAGGAGCGCATGGACGGCAGGGAGCTGAAAAAGGGCATCCTGCGCGAGGCAGCCAAGATGCTGGGCGCGCCTGAGCTTGCCGTCAGCAGGAAGAAGAAGGCCATGCAGTACGGCTCAGGCGTGCACAAGATACTCATGAGCCACTCAGACGCTATCAACCGGGATTTTGCCGTTTTGCAGCCTCAATCACGTTGCTGATGAGCATCGCCACGGTCATCGGGCCGACGCCGCCTGGTACCGGCGTGCAATTCGCCTTCTTTATGACATCGTCGAAATCAACGTCCCCGACCGTCTTTTCGCCCACTTTGTTAGTGCCAACGTCCACGACGCAGGCGCCTTCCTTCACCATGTCTGCCTTTATCAGGCCGGCAGAGCCGGCTGCGGCAATGAGTATGTCTGCTTTTTTCGTATGCTCAGCGAGGTTCTTCGTCTTGGAATGGCAGATGGTGACAGTAGCGTCCTTCTGAAGGAGCATGAAGGCCAGCGGCTTGCCCACGACGTTGCCCCTGCCGACGACGACCGCTTCTGCGCCTGCCAGCTTCACGCCGTAGTGTTCCAGCAGACGTATAATGCCTGCAGGCGTCGCAGGAAGGAAACCAGGGGCGCCCAGGAACATCCTGCCCATGCTCGCCGGCGTCCAGCCGTCCACGTCCTTTCTGGGGTCTATCGCCTCTACGACTTTGGAATAGTCCATGTGCTTCGGGATCGGCGCCTGGACGATGAAGCCATCCACGTTCTTGTCCTTGTTGAGCTTTTTGACCAATGCGAGCAATTCCTCCTCAGTGGCGTTTTCAGGGAGCTTTTCAAGCTTGGCGAGCACCCCTGTAGCCATTGCCTTCTCCATCTTCTTCCTGACGTAGACTTCTGACGCCGGGTCGTTCCCGACCAGGACGATGGCAAGGGACGGCTTGCGCTTCATGGCGGCGACAGCGGCTTTGGCCGTTTCGAGCAGTGCGGCTGCCGGCTCCCTTCCCGAGAGGACTTTATACATAAGGAACCTACTGGGGGATTGCTAATATATTCCTATCTCCGACTCGTCTAAACGAGAATAAAATGGGCCTGCGGAGATTAGTTCGACCTTTTGAGAATCAGTTTTTGGTGCAGCTTTTCCCAAAAAGGTGCTTGAACTCCGGACCTACGGCTTTCCTAGGTCGCCAGTCGTACAGACTGTATTAGAACGTGTCATATAAGACCGTCGCTCTAACCGAGCTGAGCTACAGGCCCATCATCTCTGAATAAGTCGATAAACGTTTTTAAAAGGAATGCCGACAGCCATTCACACCTTTATCTTGTGGCGGTATTTGATGTACGTCGCATAATCGATGTACTTCTTCTTGCCGACGTAGTCTAGCGTCCTGGGCGCCTTCTTCCTGGCGGCATCTATCCTGTCTGTGACGCTGATGGCGAACGAGTCGCTGCCAGCCCCCGAGCCGAACGACGTGACCAGGATCTTCTGCCCTGCTTCCGCCTCGTCCAGGACGGCTGCAAGCCCAAGCGGCGAAGCGCCTGAATAGGTATTCCCTATCATCGGCGTGAGCAGCCCGACCTTCAGCTTTTCCAGCGGCACGCCTAGCTGTTTCCCGGCCTCAAGCGGGAACTTGCCATTCGGCTGGTGGAACACCACGTAGTCATAATCAGATATCTTCGTGCCGGTCTTCTCCAGCAATCCCTTCGTGGCACTCAAAACGTGCTTGAAATACGCTGGCTTGCCTGTGAACCTGCCGCCGTGCGACGGATAATCAGCCAGCTGCCGCCTCCAGAAGTCAGGCGTATCAGTAGTAAAGGAAAATGTCGCTTCGACGATGGCAAGCGACTCTTTTTCAGGGCCTGCGATGAAAGCAGCGCCGCCGGACGCTGCCGAGTATTCAAGCGCATCCCCTGGCCTGCCCTGCGCGGTATCCGCTCCAATCGCCATGCCGTAGGAAATCATCTTCGCGTCGACCATGGCCAGGACTATCTGCAATCCTGCGGTCCCTGCCTTGCAGGCGAACTCCAAATCCGCTGCAGTCAGGTTCGGCGTCGCGCCGAGCGCCTCGGCGACCATGGTCGCTGTCGGCTTCACTGCGTAGGGGTGCGATTCGCTCCCTACGTAGAGCGCGCCGAGCTTCTGCGGGTCCAGACCTGCGCGCGCCAGCGCATTCTTGCCTGCCTCTACCGCAATGGTGGTCGTATCCTCGTCTATGCCGCCCACTGCCTTCTCTATGATGCCCAGCCCGCTTTCTATGCGGTCTGTATCCTCGCCCCATACCTTGGCGATGTCCTCGGTCTTAATCCTGTAAATCGGAACGTAAGCTCCATACCCTACAATGCCCGCCATAGTAATCACAAATCAAAAAACTGGCTAAGGATTACTTCGCCTTTTTCCTTTTTAAAGGACGTGGCGTTTCCTCGCTTTTACGGCTACTGACGAAGAACGAGTAGGCAAGCCATACCAGCACAAGAACACCGATTATCAGCAGTATGGCGCCTACGTTCAGCTCTCGGCTCTTTATGACGATGGGCTGGCCCGCGGCCATGGCATCGACGAGGTTGAACGTCACCGTGTTGCCTGATATGCTGCCGGTGACGTTGCCAGCGGATGCCTCGCTGGCACCGGTCTGGAGGTCCACAATGTACGTCAGCTTCACCTTGAACTGCTTCAGGACTGAAACGACTTCCTTGTTGTCCGCGGTCAGGTCTATGGCGCTGTTCTGCCCGCCGCTGCCGGACACGTTTGCCGCGTAGAGCACCCTGGCCAGGTCATCGCCGAAAACGTCGTTGGGGACCTTGTTTATGATTAACGTGTTGGTTATCAGCGGGAAGCCGCCATCGGTCATGTACGTGTAATAGCCGCCATTGGATGCAAACCTCTCGGTTATGATCATCGTCTGCCCTGTGACGGAGCACTGCACGCTGGACATGGCAGCGCACGCCTCGGCCAGCGCAGGGAATGAGACGCTATTGGAAAACACGGATAGGTCCTGCGTCTTGACAATGACCGAATTGCCGTACTGGTCCAGCGTCTGCACGTATGTCTGGTCAAACGTCCCGCTCGCCAGGGTGGCGAGCAACAGCAAAACGATGAGGTTTCTCATGCTAAGAGCTACTCCTGTAGGGAATAAAAAGCTCGCTTATGAGGCTATTTCTTGCAATCCAAGGCAATAATCTGTATCTGGGCCTTGGCCTCCTTTATCTGCATGTCGCTCAGCCTCATGACCTTCTTCTCTTCGCCAGGCACTTCCACAAGGTCCGGCTCCGAGCTTATGTCGTAAATCCTCTCGGATAGGGTGGCCTGCTCCTGCATGCGTTCGGGTATCGGAGGCAGGACGCCCGTGGCCTCCTTCACGACGTCAGTGAACTTGCCAGGGTCTGCCGTCGCGTATATCGCCGACAGAACGTCGAAGCGCTTCTTGAGATATGCTGAAAGGGCCCTGTAGCCCACTCCGGTGTGCGGGCACGCCAGCACGTGATACCTCTCGTAGAGCTCCCTCATGGCACCTAAATCCGCTGCATCGCTTACGGATATGGCTGTGATGTCCTGGCTCATGGTTCCCATGTTAGGCATTTTATCGATTATCCCGTACCTCATCTTGCCGTCCGCACCCTTTTCGTCGTACATGTGCCCATCGTAGAAATCCACGAGCCTGGCGAGGTTGTTCGGATGGCCGACGTTCATGGCAGTGGACAGGCTTTCGACCATGCCCCTGGCGTTGTATGCGCCGGTATTGAGGAACTGGAGGAATGCCACGTTCCCGTTGAGCGCGCAGATTATCTCGCTCACAGGGAGGCCCATCTCCTTCGCCAGCACAGTGCCCATCATGTCACCGAAATTGCCTGAGGGGATGGATGGTATGAACGACTCCATGTCATCCGCAGCCCTGGTGCAGTCCGCAATCCTGGAATACGCGTAAAACGGATAGACCGCCTGCGGAAGGAGCCTGCCCAGGCTTATGGAATTCGCCGAGCCGAAACGGTCCGGGTCGCCGAAGACCTCTTTGGCGAATTCTTTGTCGTTGAGCAGGTGTTTCACAATCTCCTGGCACACGTCGAAAGTGCCGTTGACCGCGATTGCATAGACATTGCCTTTCAGCGTGGTTATCTGCAGTTTCTGGCCTCCGCTTATGAACCCCTTTGGATAGAAGATTATCACGTCCACATTGTCATGGTTGTGCAGGGCATCCGCCAGCGCGGGCCCGGTGTCGCC
>CAYZNP010000024.1:0-9316 GCA_964479815.1 Microcaldota archaeon | reverse complement strand
ACGCGGTATCCCTATCGTTAGCAACAATTATTTACCTTATTATTCTGCCGAAAAGCGAGCCGTGGTTGGCTCCGGTTATCTCGACGTCGGTGAAATCGCCCAGGCTGCCGCTGAATCCCTTCACAACGACCTGCCGGTAGTTGATGTCCCTGCCTGTGAAATCGCGCTGCCTTTCTGTGACCAGGACGCGGCAGGTGGTGCCGATGTAGGGCTTCTTGCGCTCCTCGCTGATGCTGCGCACCATGCGCGCCAGTTTAGTGCTGCGCGCCTTGACGACGAGGTTTGGCAGCTGCTCCAGCTCCTTCGCCTTCGTTCCGGGGCGCGGGCTGAACCGTGAAACGTTGATTATGTCAGGCTTCACGGTTTCAAGGAGGCGGACGGTGTCCTCGAAATCCTTCTCCGTTTCTGTCGGATAGCCGACGATTATATCAGTGGCGATGGTCGCATCCGGCAGCTCTTTCCTTATCGCCTTCACGATATCCACGAAATCCTTCACCATATGGTCGCGGTTCATGTCCCTGCACACCTTTTCGCTGCCGGTCTGGACAGGGATGTGAAGGAACCTGTAGAACCTCGGCCCTTTCAGCAGGCGGATGATGCCAGGAAGCATGCGCTTGGCGTGGTTGGGGTTTATCATGCCGACGCGGACCAGGAATGGCATGGATGATTTTGATGCGCTGTCATCGTTCGCTATCGCCTCCATCAATTCCACGAGGTTCGTCCGCAGGTCCAGCCCGTATGCGCCGGAGTCCATGCTGGTCAGCTGTATCTCGCGCGCGCCGCTGCGCACGCTCTCGTTTATCCAGCGGGCGATTGTTTTGGGCGAGTAGCTCCGCAGGAACGGCCTTGCGAGCTTCGTCTGGCAGAATGCGCATGCAGATGTGCAGCCGTCGTTTATGGGAATGCGCATTATCGGCGCAGCCAGCAGCTTCGGCAGGGATTCCTTTGATGTGGGCGCCTTGTACGCAGTTGCTTTACTGGCCAGCGCATCGTCAACGGCGTCGCATATCCTGTCCAGCGACGACGTGCCAACGATGGGCGCGAGCGGCGCGAACTTCCTTATCTTCGCCTCATTCGCGGTGAGGCAGCCGGCCACGACGAATTTCCGGTTTTCCCTGCCCAGGTGGCGGACATATTCCAGTATCTTGTTCTCCGTGGGGCCTTTCACAGTACAGGTGTTGAGGATTATTACGTCGGCGCGGTCCGGCACGTCCACCAGCGCGTATTTTTCCTTAAGCAGGGCGCAAAGTATGTCAGAATCAGCCTGGTTGAGCGTGCAGCCGTAGGTCTCCACGCAGACCTTCAGCATCCTATTCACCCACGAGCTTGGCGAGGGCTGGGTACGTCTCGAAGGCGTTCATCTGCTCCATCTGCTCGAACATCCGGTACAGGATGCCGACGGTAAGGAGGATGCCCGTTCCGGTCCCCAGCGCGCCGGTCAGGTCAGCGGTCGCGGCCAGCAGCCCCACAGAGAACGAGCCCATCACAGTGAGCGGGAATATGTGCTTGTTCAAAATCGTCTCCAGCATGCGCGGGTCGCGCCTGAAGCCTGGGATCTGCAGCCCTGAGGACGACAGCTGGCCAGCGACGCTCTTGGCGTCCATGTTGGCTATCTCCACCCAGAACATGCCGAACAGGACCGAGACGCTGGAAAGGCCGATCATGTAGAATATGGCATGGATCCACTCCGGGAGGTGGAATATGGGTGTGACTTGGCTGGACAGGAACGCCCACTGCTGCTGGGACGTACGCGACATCCCGTAGATGGGCGTGAACAGGTAGAGCAGGCCGTCGTGGAGCTGGCCCTCGGCATCGACATAGCCGATGAGGGGCAGGACGCCGTCCTTGGCGAAGTCGTAGCCGTTGGTGAAGTCGAGCGTCGCTTCCTGGGTCGTATGGTCCCAGTACTGGCCGACGAGGACCGAGCCGGAGAACAGCTGCAGGTTGATTATGAGCGCGCTCCCGAATATGACCGGGATGTTGGACACATAGAAGTACTTGAGCGGCAGCTTGGGCACCATCCCGCGCACCCGCTCGAAGGCTATTGGAATCTCGACCTTCACGGATTCGGCATAGGCGACGGCAAGGAACACAAGGATGGTGAAGCCGAACGGCAGGAGGGTCAGTATGGAGTTCTGTATGGCCTCCGCATCCCCGCCTGCCATTATGGACAGCACGCCGTCAGGGCCGATCAGGATGTGGACCAAGCCGACCACGATCGACAGCGACACGCCGGCCGCGATGAACAGGCCGATGCCGCTGCCAATGCCGTATTTGGACACTATCTCGTCCAGGAACAGGATTATCACGGACCCCAGGGCTATCTGGAAGACGACCAGGGCCATGGTTAACGGCGCAGACACGCTCTGGACGCCGCCCGCGAGGGTCACGATGCCTTCGCCCGGGAATAGCGGGTTGATGAGCGTCCTGCCGGTCATGACGAAAATCGCGCCCTCGGCTACGGCCAGCAATATGGCGAGGACCTTCTGGGTCTCCAGGAACTTCTTCTTGTCAGCCTTCTCCTTTATGTTGAGCTTGATCAGGCCGGCGCCCACGAAAAGCTGCAGGAATATGCTTGCGAGGACTATTGGGCCGATGCCCGCGGTGAGCAGGGTGCCCAGCTTGCTGGCGGTTATCGTCTGCAGGAAGTCCACGCTCGCGGCCTTGGACTGGACGCCGACGCACGTCGTTTCGTACAGCATGAAGAAGAGTATGAGGGCCACGCCGGTCCACATCAGCCGCTCCTTGGTGCCTGGCGGCGATTCGGGCGTCTTTATCTCCGGGAGGAATTTGGAGAGTGAATGTATGTAATCCAGAATCATCGGGAGCCCGCCTCGTTTTCTTCGGCTTTTTTCTGAACTATCTTAATATATTTATAAACGCAGCGCTACGGGGCTTTCTTCTCCTCGTGCAGCTTGGATATCGCCCCGCCGGCCGCCTTGAGCTTCTCCTCAACGTTCCTGCTCCAGGACGCCGCACGTATGGCGAGTGGCATGGTCACGCTGCCGGTGGCGAGTATCTTGCCGTCGAAGTCGAACACGTACCTGCCTTCCTTCTTCTCAAGCTGGTTGAGCATCGCCTTCTGGTTTATGTCGTATAGGTGCGCCACCTTGGCCCGCGCCTCTGCCCAGGGCCTCGCGAAGCCGTTCTTGCCGAAGTAGCAGCCGCGCACGTTCTTGGTCGCCCAGCTCCACTTGTGCTTGCACATGCCGGCCTTTCCGCGGCCTCCGCGGTTGCCGCTGCCACGCCTGTTCTTCACGTTGCCGCGGCCGTGCGACCTGTGGCCGAGATACCCTTTCTTCTGCCTTTCCTTCCGTTTTGCCATGAGCATCACCCTATATCATGCGCCTGAGGAGCGTGTCCATCTCCTCCCTCTTGCCGAGGTCCCCCTGGGGGTAGCTCCTCCTTATGTTCCTGTAGCCCTTTGAGGGCGGCGGGAGCCTGAATACCGGGTCAGCGTAATCCGCGACCTTCTTCCCTGAAGAGATTTCTCCGGCGGCCTTCTTTATGTCCGCTTCCTTCGCCACCTTGCGGAGCAGGGACGCGCCCTTTGTCCCGCGCTTCAGCAGCAGCCCGTACACCGTCTCCTCGGACACCGGCCCGAAGGTCACGTAGTCCTTGACCACGTTGAGCATGCCCTTGTTCTGCGGCGTGTCGTCCACGAGAACGCAGTGGTTGGGCTTGTTCAGCCTGAGCAGCTCCATGGTCTTCTTTATCTTCGGAGTGACATTGCGTATGCCCCTCACACGTACAATAGCTATTTTCATAAGTATCACCTTCATACGCGCGGCTTCAGCGTGTTGAGCCCGTCCAGCGCCTGCATGGTCGCCACGGCCATGTTGTAGACGTTCTTTCCGCCCTGCATCGAGCTCCAGATGTCCTTGACGCCGGCCATGCCCAGCACCTTCTTGACCACGTCGTTGGCCGCCAGGCCGACTCCGCGTGGCGCGGGCTTGAGCGTGACTATGGTGCTGCCCTCCTTGCCCACGGTCTTTGACACGACCGAGTGCCTGAAGGAGCACTTGCACTCCCAGCTGCCGCATCCCATGCTGATGGCTATCATGTGCTTCTTGGCATCGCGGATGGCGTAGTCCATGGCCGGCTTGAGCTCGTCGCTCTTGCCGACGCCGAGGCCCACGTGGCCCTTCCTGTCTCCTATGACCGTGACTACGCGGAACTTGGTCCTCTTTCCGGAATCCGTAACCCGCTGGGTCGTCTTCACCTGCAGCGTCTCGGATTCCAGGTCCGGCAGCAGCACGTCCACGATTTCAGGCTCGAGTATCGGCTTGCCCGACTCGATGACCTGCTCCAGCGTGGTTATCTCGCCTGCCTTGGTCTTGATGCCCGTGGAAGTCCTGGGCGTCCATGCTTCCTTGTCCACCGTGCGTATCTTTTCTGGCATAAACATCACCCTGCTATCCTGCTCTTGGCCTGGCTGAACGCCGCCTTGATCTTCTCTGGCGGGTTAGCGAGCTTGGACTCCGGGACCTTCTCCTTGTCGAACGGCGTCTTCAGCCCTGCATCAGCCGCGCCCTTGAGCGCCGCGAACACTATCGAGCCCTTGGATGGAGTGTACATTCCTATGTCGAACACGAAATCGGTCACGCCCTTCTTCTGCGCCATCTTCCCTGCCAGGAGGCCTGCCAGATATGCCGTCCAGACGTTGCGCTTGGACTCCCACTGGTATTGCTTGGCCAGGTGCCTGCCGTTCACCGTGAGCAGCGTCCGGTCGCCCTTGGGGTCGAACTCGATGAACTGCACCACTATGCTGGCGTTGCTCCTGCGGACCACCATGCGGGGCTTGCCGCTCTTGACGAGCGCCAGCCTCTTGGCGAAATTGGTCTTGCCTTCGCGCCTTCTCCTGAAAGCGACCCTGAAAATCGGGCTTGTTGCCTTGGTCATCTTGATTCACCTTTCTTCTCTGCAGGCTTGTGCTGGGGCGCTGCGGGGGGCGCAGTGTGCGGGGGTGCCGTTGCGGGCTTCTGCTGTGCAGGCGCGGCCTTATTCGGGGCCGCACCTGCCGCAGGCTTTGCCTTAGGCGGAGTTCCGGGTTTCCCGACCTTCTTCACGAAGGCAGCTTTCGCCGGCTCGTATTCCTTTGCCACCAGGCCGTTGTCCTTGAGGTAGATCAGCATGACCCTTTTGTTCCTGAAGATGCCGCTCTTTATCTTTCCGTACACTGACCGTTTCGTGCCCTTCTTGAGGGCGCCGTCGGCCGTGAGCGTGCGGAGCAGCCGCCTCTGGGCGCGCACCTTCATCATCCACGCGTCTTTCGGCGCTATCATGATGCCGCGCCTCTTGCCGACGCTCCTGCGCTCCTTCTTGCGGGTGCTCGCCCTTCCCTGGGGCTTGAGCCTGGTGATTATGCCCTTGTCTATCAGCCCGCGCACGTCCGCGCGCGTGAGCGCGCCTTCGGCTTCCTTCACGTTGTCAGGGGCTATCCTGACCTTGTTCTCGCCGACGCGCATTATGTCGGCCGCGAGCCTTCTTATGGTAGCAATTGCCATCGGTAAACACCTTTATCTCTTCATCTCCGGCCCTGGCGGGGGTTCTGGCGCCCTCGGGGGCGCGGCCTTCCTGGCCTGCGGCTTCTGCACGGGTTTCGTCGCGCCCTGCGGCGGTTTCGCGGCCGCGGGCTGCGATTGTTTCGCGGTCGCAGCAGCGGGCTTCGCTGCCACGGGCTTCGCCGCTTTCGGCACGTGCTTGGACGCAGTTTTAGCTTCCGAGTTGAGTATCCTGAGGCTGAGCGCCTTCGCCCTTTCCTCTATGAGCTTCTTCTTCCTGGCGCCGACGCCTGACGCTATGCGCACCACGACGTCCTTCAGCCCCTCGAGCGATGGGACGTTGTGCACCAGCACCTCGCGCAGGCCTGCAGGGTGCATTCCCCTGAGCTCGGGCGGGTTGCGGTAGCCTATGTGCGGCGAAGCGCCTGTCCATTTCATCTTCATGCGCTTCTTGTTGTGCGTGCCGCGTGGCTTCCTCCAGCGGGCCTTGACGCTCCTGAAGAATCCCAGGTTGGGCACGTTGAACTTCGGCTTGTTCTTCTTGGTAGTCATGATCATTCACCCTCTGCGTCGTATATCCCGTCCTGGAACACGCGCGAATCCTTGTCCTTTATGCGCATCGCGGCGCGCAGGTTTGCTATTGTCTGGCCGACCGCTTCCTTGTCAGGGCCGGATATGGTCACGCTCTGCCCCTTGGCCTCCACCTTCGTGTTGCCAATCACGAACGTCTTCCTCGCCTGCTTTTCGCCGAGGAAGTTCTTGACCGTGATGTCCTTCCCCTTGACCTCTATGGTGATTGGGAAGTGCGCGTAGATGAGCTTCATGCTCTTCTTGTAGCCGCTTTTGGCGCCTGCGACCATGCACCGGAGAATCGCCTCCACGGTGTTCGTCATCTTCTTGTCCGGGGCGGTGACCTCGGCCTTGTTGCCGCTCACCTTGACGGAAGCTTCCTTGCCGAATGCCTTGTGGACCTCGCCTGCCGGGCCCTTGGCTATGACCGTGCGGCCTTCCACCCGGACATTCACTCCTTCTGGTATGTCAATCATGAGCAACACCTAGTAAACGTACGCCAGGAGCCTTCCTCCCACGCGGCCCTTTTCCGCATCGGCGTTCGTCATTATGCCGTTGGGCGTGGACACGATTAGCAATCCCACGCCGAAGCCCGGGATGAACTGCTGCTCCTTCTTGGCCCAGTCGGTCTTCCTGACCGGCATCCTCGGCTTTATGACGCCGCACTCGTTTATGCGCCCGTCCAGCTTCACTTCGTAGAGGCCACCCCTCCCGTTCTCCAGGAGCTTGTACTCGATGAGGTACTTGTGCTCCTTGAGCACGCGCAGGACCTCGCCGATGAGCTTGGTGGCCCTGACCGTGCAGACCTCCTGCCCCACCATCTCGTGGGTTTTTATCGTGTTGAGCGCGTCAGCAAGATGATCCATCATATCAACCTCCGTATTTGCGGAAACCGATGCTCTCGGCCATCTCCCTGAAGCACCGCCTGCATACGAATAGCTTGTACTTGCGTATGAGGCCGCGGGAGTTGCCGCAGTTGCGGCACACGCGTTTTCCTTTCCCCTTGTATCTCTCTTCCAAAGACATTTTCATAAGAATCACTCTATTTTTACCCCGAAGGAGCTCTTCACGAAGTCCATGGCCTCCTCCCTGCTTATCCTGTGCCTGTTCCCTATCCGCGCGGGCCTGAGCCTCCTGACGGACACGCGCCTGCCAGGCCGCACCAGCGAGACGCAGACGTCGAACCCGAACATGCCTATGGCCGGGTCGTATTTGGCGCCTGGGAAGTCGATGTATTCCGGGACGCCGAACGCGAAATTGCCCTGCTTGTCGAAATTCGACTCCATGAGCGTTTTCCTGCGCGCCGAAAGCGCCTTCTCCAGGAATGATTTCGCATCGTCGCCGCGCAGCGTCACTTTCGTGCCGATGGGCATCCCTTTCCTCAGCTTGAAGACAGGCTCCCTCCTTTTCGCAGTCGTCTCCACCGGCTTGCGGTTGCCCGCGAGCCTGCTCAGCAGCCCTTTCGCGTTGTCAAGCCTCTCGCCAGGCGCTCCGACGCCGATGTTGACCGTGACCTTCTCTATGGAAATGTCGCGCATGGTGCTCATGGGCTTTTCCCTCCTTTCGCCTGGAAGGCGTCATCTACGACCACGAGGTACTTGGCGACGGTGATGAACTCGCCGCCGTCGCTTTCCACCCGCGCCTCTGATGGCTTGCTTCCCTTCCTCTGGATTATCTCCTTGAGCCTGACGATTTTTCCTGCGTGCTTGCCCTCGGATACGAGGCAGCGGGCGCCTGCCTCTGACTTGAGGTGCTTCTTCATCGCCGCCTTCGGCAGGGAGACAATTATACTGTCGCCCACCCGGATATTGTTATCGCCTGGCATGTTCCTGCCGTCGTGGAAGCTCACGCTTATCTTCCCGCCCTTCACGGTGCGCTTGCCCACGACCTTGAGGATCTTGGATGAGGCGCGCTCGCCGCTTATCTCCACAGGCACCAGCCTGCCCTTCCAGTCCACGGCCATGCAGTAGTTCTTGCCCGCGAACGATACGATGTCCATGAGGCCGACCGGGAACTTCGCGTCCGTGCGCGCCTTCCCGTCCACCATGACCAGCCTGCGGGAGAGCGCCCTGCCGGCCTCCCTCGCGTCCCTGACGACGCCGAGCATGTCGCGCAGGAGCACTGCGAGGCAGACTGCGTGCTTTTTCGGATGCGGGCCCGGCGCGGTCCTTATCATCCATGTGCTGGCCTTCCTGTCGGTGACCGGCACGGCCTTCGGCGCCGCGATCCTTTTCAGATGTTTTGTTCCTCCCAATTTCGCCATAAGAATATCACCTGGTGGATGGTTTTACTGCGGTGTGCGCAGGCGGCTTCGTCTCCGTCGCGGGCTTCTGCTCGTGCGTGTGCACTGCGCCCTCATGCTTCTCGTGAGCGTGTTCGTGGGCCGCGCCTTCGTGCTTGTGCTCCACAGCCGGAGCCGCGGCCTCCTTTTTCGCCTCGGCCGGAGCAGGCTTCGCTTCAGGTTTCTGCTCGTGCTTCCTGAACGCCTCTTCCCTGAATATCTGCTTCCTCTCCTCGGTGGGCTCCAGCCCGACCAGGAGCAGGTTGGACGGCTCGAGCGCGAGCACGTTCTCCTTGCCCTTCCTGTTCTTCGATACGACCCCTTCGACGAATACCTTGCGGTTGAGCGTGCTCACGCGCACCACGCGCGCTTCCTTGCCCATGCCAGGGCCGCGCATGATTTTCACCTTGTCCTCCTTGCGGACGAGGATGGCGCGCTTCTTCGTCTTGAGCTTGCCGCGCAGATCCTTGGAGAGGTGCACGTGCAGCCTGTTCTTCTTCCTGTGGAGCTTCTCAGTGTAGTATTTCTTCCTCTCAGTGTCGGATTTCATCTAGACGACCCCCGCTGATATGGCCGCTACCTTTGGGAAGCGCTCTGCGATTTCCCTGGCCACGACGCCCTTGATTTCGGTGCCCACGGGCAGGAAATCGTCCGAGACGAGCACCGCTGCGTTGTCCTCGAAGAAGACGCGCACGCCGTTGGCCCTGCGGAACTCCTTCTTCTGCCTTACGATGAGCGCCTTGACAATCTTCTTTATCATGTCCGGCTTGCCCTTCTTGACCGACGCGATGACGATGTCACCGATGCCGACCTTGGGGTATTTCGCCCTGGTTCCCTTGTAGCGCAATGCGCCTATGACGTAGACCATCTTGGCGCCGCTGTTGTCGCTGCACGGGATCATCGTCCCGGTCGTAAGCGTCTTCACTATGTTGCTCGTGAGCCCTTTCATGCCGCTTCACCC
>CAYZNP010000023.1:0-9695 GCA_964479815.1 Microcaldota archaeon | reverse complement strand
ATGTTGTGGAAAGTAGAAAAATAAGAAAGTAAGATAGGCTGCGGAAATGAGGTCTGGAAAAGGATATAAATCGCCCCTGAACGTGCAGGTATGCAACACGACATGGAAGCATTGCTTCCATGTGCCCAATGTTCGATGCGCCGAACATTAGGGAGGCTTAAAGTGCTGGTTGCAAATCAACAAAAAAACACTCTCAAACGAGCTACCGGCGGAACGCCGGAAAGTCAAGCCTGTCTGAGAAGAGGCCTCTACCACAGATGGCATGCATCTTCGTTGAAGCAGGAAGCCCGCACCTTTAGGCGCGGGTGGTTCACATAACTTTGTAAATACAGTTCGCTGTGATGCCGGGGAACGACGATTCGTTCTCCGCACGCACGCGACAACAGGAAAAAAACTCGCTTGCGCTCGCCGTAAACAACTTTAAATAGGTTTGGGATTAATATAAAATCCGCAAATTCTGGCTATTCAGAGGCATAACATGACAAAAATCAGAATCAGGCTCAGTGGAGAGCGTCCTACGGACCTTGACAACGTAGTGTCACAGATAAAGGAGCTCTCAAGGATGCTCAATATGACTTTCACCGGCCCTGTGAGGCTGCCGAGGCGCAAGCTGGAGATTTCCTGCAGGCGGACCCCCTGCGGCGACGGAACCGACACCTACGAGCATTGGGAAAAACGCGTCTCCAAGCGCCTGTGCGACGTGGAAGGCGACGAGAAGTACATAAAGCAGATCCTCAGGATAAAAGTCCCGACCAACGTTTTCGTCAAGGTCTCGCTAAGCTGATGCCAATACGTTCATGTCAATCCTTCTTGATGAGATGCTGAAACGCACCGCGTCCTGGTGCCGGGTGCTGGGCATCGACACGCAGTTCATAACCGGCAAAAGCGACACCTGGCTCCTTGAATACGCGAAAAGGGAGAATCTCGTTTTCGTAACGCGCGACACGGAGCTGTTCAGCAGGTGCCAGAAGCAGGGGGTGCAGTGCATCTTCCTGAAAAGCGACAGCCGCGAGGAGCAGATAGCCCAGATAGTCCGCGATGCGAACGTCGTCATGACGTTCCCTGATAAGACGCGATGCCCGAAGTGCAACGGCGAGCTGGCCATCGTGGACGCGGCGAGCGTGAAAAACGACGTGCCGGAGAGCGTGGCGAATGCGCAGCAGAAGTTCTGGAGATGCACCTCCTGCGGGAAAATCTACTGGGAGGGGAGCCACTGGAAGAACATCACGCGCGTCTACGAGCGGGTGAAGGCGCTGCTGGAGCAGCCGCCTGCCTGAAAAAAGCGGCCGGAAGGCGAAAGATATTTAAGCCGAAGCATCAATTATCAAATCCGCGAATCGTGAAGTGCTATTCGTTCAGTTGAGGTAATCGTTATGGGTTCAAAACCTAGGAAATGGAAGAAGAAGAACCGCATGCGCTGGAAATGGGTGAAGAAGAAGCGCAAGCGGCTCAAGAGAAAGATGAAACGGCGCGTAGGCGAGCTCTAGCATCCCGGCTAATTTTTTTAATCAGCAACTGCTAGCGCCAGCGGTGCCGTGGATGCAAAGCTTTAAATATATCCGTAACTACTTATATTCGTGAAATCTAATATTATTGGGAAAGACGCGCACTTGGTACTCAGGGCACTTTCCGAACCCACGAGACTGGAGCTTCTGGCAAGGATTGGCCACGGGAGCATATGCGCCTGCAACCTCCCGGAACTTGTCGGAAAGAGTCAGCCGGCCACATCCCAGCATCTTAAGGTCCTGCTAGGCGCAGGATTGGTCAGCATGCGCAGGAAAGGGACTAAACGCCTGTATTCGGCGACGGAAAAAGGAAAACGTGCACTGGAAGACATATCCGGGTGGTAGTACCGGATTAACAGCCGGGAATTGCTGAACTAAAGAGATTGTGAATATGGGACTTCTTGAGGATTTCGCATACTGGCTGCTAGTCAGCTTCGGCATGAAGGCAGGCGAGGCAGCGACCGAGGCGCTGGCATTCTTCATATACGACACCATAAAGGTAGTGCTGCTCCTGGCCGTGATGGTCTTCCTCATAGGCATCGTGCGCACGTTCGTCACGCCGCAGAGGATAAGGAAGCTGCTGGGCGGCAGGAAGGAGGGCGTGGGAAACGCCCTTGCCGCGCTGCTGGGCGTGCCGACGCCGTTCTGCTCCTGCTCTGCAGTGCCGCTTTTCATCGCTTTCGTCGAGTCAGGCATCCCCCTGGGCATAACGTTCTCGTTCCTAATATCCGCGCCGCTCATAAACGAGACGGCGATTGCGTTGCTGCTCGCGCTGTTCGGCTGGAAGGTGGCAGCGCTCTACATAGGCGCCGGCCTCGTCATCGCCGTTCTTGGCGGCATCATGATAGGGCGGCTGAAGCTCGAGGGAGAAGTGGAGGAATTCGTCTACAAGGCGAAGATGAAGAAAACAGCGGAGAAGAAATGGACGTGGGATGAGCGGCTCAAATTCGCCAAAGGCCAGACTGGGAACATCGTCTGGAAGGTCGGCCCGTACGTCGTCCTTGCCATAGCGATCGGAGCGCTCATCCACGGATATGCGCCTGAGGATTTACTCGCTTCCGTCGCAGGCGCAAGCAACCCCCTAGCGGTGCCCGTCGCAGTGCTTGTCGGCATCCCGCTCTATTCCAACGCCGCCGGGACGATACCCGTCGTCCAGGCGCTCATGGGCAAGGGCATGGCCCTTGGGACCGCGCTGGCGTTCATGATGAGCGTGACCGGGCTTTCGCTCCCGGAGATGATAATACTGCGGAAGGTGCTGAAACCGAAGCTAATCGGCATCTTCATAGCCATACTGGCCGTCTCATTCGTGATAATCGGGCTGCTGTTCAACGCAATTGTCCTCTGATGCGTCTCAGCGCACAACGGCAGTTCCGCAGTTTCCGTCGAGTGCCAGGGCCAGCGCATTCGGGTCGTTGCCGTTGATTATTCTCACAGGAATCCCGGCTTTCGCGGCCTTAATGGATGCTTCGGCCTTGGCGACCATCCCGCCGGTGACGGTACCGTCACTTATCAGTCCGGCCAGTGCCGAAACCGTGATGTCCCTGATTGCATTATCGCCTATCTCGATTCCGTCCCTGTCCGTTGCGAGAATCAGTTGCGTCGCTTCCAGGGCGATTGCGACAGAAACCGCGGCATCGTCAGCGTTGAAACTCAGTTTCCCGCCGAAGCTGTCCCTGCCCAGCGGCGCAAGCACTACTGCCTTGCTGCAGAGCAGCCTGCGGGCCACATCCCCGCAATTCACCCCGGTTATGTCCCCGGTACGGTTTCCCACGCCTGCCGGCTTCCCATGGAACACCTTCCAAGGGAAGAAATCCGCGCCAACCCCGTACTTGTTGGAGAGGTCGTTGGCGATGCCGGACGTTATCTTGCACAGTTCATCGGCGGCTATGCGCAGCACAGGTCGTTCGGCATCATCGCTGGTCACGCGGCGGCCGTCAATGAATTCAGGCTTGAGCCCGCGCGCTTCCATGGCGGCGGTTATCTGCTTCTGGCCACCAGGCACGATGACGAGGTTCTTCAACCTTCCGCTTTTTTTCAGGTCCGCGGCAGAACGGATGACGGTGGCCTCGCCTTCGATGAGTTTTCCGCTGCACTTCAGGACAAGGAGCCCTTCCTCCTTGACTGCCTCCCTTAATTTGTCAAGGACCGAAAGCCTGACGGCGCCGGGGCGCTGGGCGTAAGAAAGCATATGGTAAGGCTTATGGGAGAAAACATTTTTAATCACCGGACGGCACTCCCCGCTATGTTTATAAAATCATCGCCGGATTAACGTTTTACCCGTCAGGACTACTCTGCGAGTAGGAGGGTTGCTTATCATGGACAGGAAGAAACTCATAGATGCCATACACAAGGCACTGGAAGACAAGGAGAAGAAGAAGTTCAAGCAGAGCGTCGAGCTCATAATAAACATGCGAAGCATCGACTTCGCCAAGAGCGAGAACAGGCTCAACCTCGACATAGCCCTTCCCAAGGGCAAAGGAGGCAAGGAATTGAAGTCCGCGGTCATAGCTGATGGCTCCATGGCAGACGAGGCGAAAAAGGCTGGCGCCGACCTGGTAATCGCACCGGCCGAGCTGCCGGGCTACGCCGCCAAGGAGAGGATAACCGACCTTGCAGACAACTATTTCCTGCTCGCGCAGCCCAACCTGATGGGCCAGGTGGCGAAGTCGCTGGGCCAGTACCTCGGAAGGAGGGGCAAGCTGCCCAAGCCGATTGTCGGCAACATCAGGGAGCTGATAGACCGGTCGAAACGTTCTGTCAGGATCGTTTCCAAGGGCAGGTACCTGCCCACGGCGCAGGCGCTCATAGGCACGGAGAGCATGAGCCACGCTGACCTGCTGGAGAACGCAGAGGCGGTGTACGACGCGGTCAAGAACAAGGTGACCGACGGCAACATCAAGTCCATCTACGTCAAGCTGACGATGGGCAAGCCCGCGAGGGCACTGTAAGGTGATGGTCATGGCATACAAGGTTGACACAAACAGCAAGGCGGTGAAGGAGAAGATAGAGCAGGTGCGCGACGCGGTAAGCGACATGAAGAAGTACAAGACCGTCGCGCTGCTCGACCTGAGAAAGCTGCCTACGGCGCTGTTCCAGTCGCTGAGGAAGAGGATACGCGAGGACGGCGGAAGGGTGCTGGTGCTGAAAAAGCCGGTCATCAGCCGCGTTCTCGCGGCCAACCCGAAGCTGAAATCGCACGTCGCAGACTGCGACAAGCCGGTGGCGCTCATATACACCAACCACTCGCCCTACGAGATAAACACGTTCTTCAAGCAGAACAGGAAGAAGAGGGCCGCGAAGGTGGGCGACGTCGCCGTGGCTGACATAATCGTACCGGAGGGCGAAACAGACCTTCCGCCGGGCCCGGCATTATCAGAGCTCAAGGCCGGCGGGCTGAACGTCCAGATAAAGGCAGGCAAGATAGCTGTCACCAAGGAGAGCACGGTCGCCAAGGCCGGCGAGAAGCTCACTGTGCCCAAGGTGAAGGCGCTCCAGACGCTTGGCATGATGCCGTTCGAGGTGATGGCCAGCATGATAACCGCCTCGGACGGGGAGTACAGCTACTCCAAGGAGCTGCTGGACATGGGCGACACCATCGTGCCTGACCTGTCCGCATCGCTCTCGCAGGCGGTTAATTTCTCCATAAACGCGAGCTACCCGACGTCCCAGAACATAGGGATGCTCCTGGGCAGCGCATTCAAGCAGTCGCTCAGCCTCGCGCTGAACGCAGGCGTATACTCATCCAGCTCCATAGAGCAGCTTCTCACCTCTGCCCTCAGGCAGGGGATGGCTCTTGAGGGCGCGGAGAAGAAATAGGAGGTTGAAAAGGAACCTTGGTTCCTTTTAGAGGTGTTGAAATGACGAAAATAGACCCATATTTGCATGCAGTGCTCCTTCTGCACGGTGCGGGAAAGCAGGTCAGCAAGGAAGGGATAGTGGCAGTGATAAAGGCGAGCGGCGCCGAGGCCGATGAAGCCAAGGCGAAAGTGCTCGCGGAAGCGGTCAAGGGAGTGAACTTCGAGGACATCCTCAAGCAGTCCATGATGGTGGCTGCGGCCCCTGCGGCTGCCGCGCCGGCTGCTGCTGCGCCGAAGAAGGAGGAGAAGAAGGAAGACGAGGGCAAGAAAGAGGAGCAGGCCGCTGAAGGCTTGGCATCCCTGTTCGGCTGAAGTTTTTTCTTCTTTTATTTCCCTTTTTCATTTTCCAGCTTGTAGCCGCTGCCCGTTCGCAACCTATTTATTCCTACTTTCTGTTAGTAGGGCATGCACAAGGACGTGGAGCGCATAGTGAGGGACATAAAGTCCCTGAAGATACAGGGTGCGCGCAACGTCGCGAAGGAGTCCCTGAACGCGCTCATCATCGCTGCGAAGAATTCAAGGGCCAGGAACGCTGCTGCGTTCCGGAAGGAGATGACCTCCGTTGCTGAGACGCTTTCCATCAGCAGGCCGACCGAGCCGATGATGCGCAACCTGCTTGACGAGGCGGTCCGCAACGTAGCCGACAATGCGAAAAAGCAGCGGGATGCGAAGGCATTGGCGAAACTGCTCATCTCGCATGAGGCCGCAGTGCTCGCGAAGATGGACGATGACGCGAAAAAGCTTGCAATCTACGGCGCGAAGCTGATTCCTGATGGTGCGCTCGTCCTTACGCACTGCCATTCGTCCAGCTCCACGCGCATAATGATAGAGGCGAAAAGGCTGCGCAAGGATTTTTCCGTCGTCTGTTTCGAGACCAGGCCGAGGTTCCAGGGCAGGACGACGGCGACCGAGCTTGCTGGTGCGGGCATAGACGTGACGCTTACGGTGGACGGCGGCATGAACCTCTTCATGAAGAAGGCTGACATCGTGATTGTCGGCGCCGATTCCGTAACGTCGCGCGGGGACCTGATAAACAAGATAGGCACGTCCACGCTCGCGCACATAGCCAGGATGAACGACGTGTCGTTCTACAGCGCGGCCGAACTCGCGAAGTACAGCCCGATGACCATTTTCGGCACCCTGGAGAAGATAGAGGAGCGCGACCAGGCCGAGGTGTGGGAGAAGCCGCCGAAGGGCGTGAAAATAAGGAATCCGGCCTTCGAGGCCACCGCGGCCAAATACATCAACGGATACGTCACCGAGGTCGGTGTAATCCCTCCCCAGTCATTCTTCACGCTAGCCACGCAGAAGCTTGGCATAAAATTATATGAATGAGGTGCATCCATGCCGGAATACGTCGAGAAACAGCAGGTTGAGAAGGTAGATGTCTGGAAGCTCAAGAAATACGTCTGCAAGATAAAGCCCATAGACATATTCACCGGGAAGAACATCATTGTGCTGAACAAAGTGGAAGCGCAGGAGCACGATGTCTATTCAGGCTACCGCACGGAGATACGCCACGAGGGCAAGAGCATCATAGTCATAGTGGACGTCAGCGACCAGATAGTGGAGCCGGGCGAGATAGGCATCTTCCGCGACCTGGCAGCCTCGTACCACCTCAAGAAGGGCGAGACGGTCGAAATCGTCCACATGGACATGCCCGAGTCCATCGGCTTCATAAAAAAGAAGCTGGACAAGGGAACCCTCACCAACACGGAGATAAGGACCGTGGTCGGTGACATAATGCAGGACAAGCTCAGCGAGATAGAGACGTCCGCATGGATAACCGCGGCCTACATAAACGGGCTGTCGGACGACGAGATAATATCGCTCGCCTATGCCACAGTCGAGTCGGGCGAATCGCTCGACCTCGGCAAGAAGCCAATCCTTGACAAGCACTGCATAGGCGGAGTAGCCGGCAACAGGACGACCATGGTCATCGTCCCCATAATAGCCGCCGCCGGCCTCTACATACCCAAGACATCGTCGCGCTCGATAACATCAGCCACGGGCACTGCGGACACCATGGAGGTGT
The DNA here is from genome assembly GCA_964479815.1 of Microcaldota archaeon. Taxonomy (GTDB): domain Archaea; phylum Micrarchaeota; class Micrarchaeia; order Anstonellales; family Bilamarchaeaceae; genus Bilamarchaeum. The sequence goes on along the minus strand of CAYZNP010000023.1, from coordinate 2,298 downwards.
TCGCCAACGTCACGTTCAACATGGAGGAGCTCCGTTCCATGGTCCTCAAGGCGAAGGGCGCCATAGTCTGGGGCGGCGGCATGAAGCTCGCACCGGTGGATGACAAGCTCATACGGGTGCGCCATCCGCTGAGCCTGGATCCCGAAGGCATGCTGCTGGCCAGCATCCTGGGCAAGAAGAAGAGCGTGGGCGCCGAATACGTGCTCATAGACATACCAGTCGGCCGCGGGGTGAAGGTGCCCTACATGGAGCGCGGCAACGAGCTCGCCAAGCACTTCCTCAAGGTCAGCGACAAGCTCGGCATGAAGGTGGAGGCGCTGATAACAGACGGCGCAGAGCCTGTCGGCAACGGCATCGGCCCCGGGCTGGAATGCCTGGACGTGCTCGAGGTGCTCGAAGGGAGGGGCCCGGACGACCTGCGCCACAAGAGCCTGCTCATGGCAGGCAAGCTGCTGGAGCTCTGCGGCAAGGTGGAGAGGGACAAGGGCTACTCGGTCGCCGAGAGCCTGGTCAGCAGCGGGAAGGCGATGGCAAAGTTCAGGGAGATAATCGAGCTGCAGGGCGGCAACGCCAAGGTCAAGGCCAGCGACATCCCTATCGGCTCCTACACCCACACGGTCGTGTCAGACGTTCCGGGAAGCATATTCCACGTGGACAACAAGACCATGGCGAAGATAGCGCGCATCGCAGGCGCGCCCCGCGACAGGGGCGCCGGCGTGCTCCTCCACAGGTCCCGCGGCGACAGGGTGGAAGTGGGCGACAAGCTGTTCACCGTATACGCTGAGAGCGAGACCAAGCTGGACTTCGCAGTGAAGGCGCTGAAGGACCTTGAGCCAATAGAGATGCGGAAGATGCTCCTGGGCAGCGTCGGCTGAAAAGCTTTTAAATGAAAGCTGCGGGGTGGCTTAAGGTGGATGCATGCAAATAGATGCCGTCGGCATGTTAAGCAGGGTTGGAAGGTACCTCCTGCTGCTCGTTGTGGCAGTCAACCTGGTTTCGGTGGCATTCGCGCAGGACCAGGCCCAGTCCAACATCCGTTCTGCGCTTCAAACACTGTGCTTCATATCGCAGACTGTCATGGGCACCGCGGTCATGGTGCTCATAGTGCTCGCTGGCACGACGTATGCCATAGGGCAGATACTCGGTGCCGAGACAAGGGCGAGGGCGACTGTCTGGGCGACGGCGATGCTCACGGGGGCCGTAATAGGCGCGATCATCTACCTCATCGGACCCAGCATCCTCACGATACTCTTCGGATACGGTATCTTCGGCAAGCAGTTCTATTGGAGCTATGGGATGACGGGCAACATCTGCAACGCCATAGGAGGGGTGACGCCAGGATGACGCTGGTTGTCACCACGGCAGCGTCGGCTGAGCTTTTCAGGGCTTGATTGACAATACCGGCAGGCATAGCCATACATCGCCTGATAGGTTGGAAATTTTCCGATAAATAGCCTACTAATTGGCGTTTTTTGGATATTTTACCTGATTTTTTGGATAACATTTATATTTGCCAGGCGCACGTGTAATGCAAGGTGGTTGATTATGGAAATGAAAACAGCACATAGGGGAGGCATAGGAGGGGCGGTGGCAAGGATAGCTGCCGAACTGCGGGATTTCAGGATGGCACCGGACACGCTTCGCAAGGAGGTCCGTGCCAGATATGCGGCTGAAATAGCCGAAGGGAAGGAGGGGTACGGAAAAAGGTTGGGGGACGTAGGATACGATGTCCACTGGAGTGGGCCTTATGGCCTGACACGGGCAGCAACGAAGGCAGTCGAAAGAGAGGTCCTGGAGCAGGTAATACGCGAACAGCGTGCACGTGCGCCGCAGGAATCCTGCTTCTCGTATCAGATGGACCTAGTTCCGATGCAAATCTCTTCTGGCGTGAGGGAGTTCAGGCTTGAAAAGGTTCTAAGCTAAAAGGCAGCAATGGCCCTGCGTTCCATGCTGATGCGGAGATTGAAGGCTGTAACCATCGATGTGAAAGCTTGCATAGAGGGCGGCCATTATTACGATTTTGCAACCAGCCCGTACTGGAAGAAGCACTCGCCCCACTGGGAAGAGATAAGGACGGCGCGGGAGCTCCTGCACCTGGCAAAAGCACGCGGCTGGGGAGCTGAGAGGCTGGAAGCTGAAGAAAAACTCGCCGAATCCATTGAGAGGAGCAAGGAATGGAGGCGCGAGGGGCTGAAGAGGTTCCTCGGATCTTAGGCCCGGCCTAAAGGGCTGAAAGGCGCGCGTGCTCTATCCTCATGCAACGGTCCATGACGACGTCCAGGCCAGCCGCGCGCGCTT
>CAYZNP010000022.1:0-10372 GCA_964479815.1 Microcaldota archaeon | reverse complement strand
AGCGTGATTTCGCTTATGGTTATGCGGCTCTTCTTCAGGACCTCGTAGGTGTCGGTCCCTTTTTCTATTTTCCTCGCCCCGCCGCTTATCCAGTAGTACGCGCGGCCGTCCGGGTCCGTGCGTTTCGTCACCTCGGCCGCATACCTCTCCTTCTGGAAGCGGTTGGTGACCACGATCCTCGCCTTCGCCGGGTTCTCTGGCATGTTGATGTTGAAGAACTTGTTGCCTTCCAGGTCCGGCCTGAGGCTCCTGATGAGCGCGGCCGCCCTGGCCGCCACAGCATCCCCGTATTTCCATTTTTTCTTCTCGTGCCATTCCTTCCTCCTCATGCGGATGGAAAACGCTATCGCGGGCACGTCCTCAAGGACCGACTGCCAGCACGCGCCAAGCGTGCCTGAGCCGAGTACCGACGCCATCCCAGTGTTGTCGCCCATGTTTATGCCGGACAGCACCAAACCGGGCCTCGGGAACTCGCCGGAATGCAGCGCGAACAGCACGCAGTCCGAAGGAGTGCCGTTTATGGAGTAGATGTGCCTGTCAAGCTGCTGCAGGCGTATGGGCTTGTGGAGCGTGAGCGCGCCGGATACCGCGCTCCGCTGCCTGTTCGGCACGACCGCGTAGGCAGTGCCGAACCGCTTCGCGACGCCGAGGAGGATGCGGAGGCCCTCGTTGTCGCCATCATCATTGGTCACAAGGATATTCAAGGCATCAGCCTCGTCCTGTCCCTGGGGAACATCATGCACTCGCGGATGTTCTCCTGCTTGCACAGCTTCATCACGAACCGCTCGAGCCCCAGGCCCCAGCCCGCGTGCGGCGGTGCGCCCATCCTGAACGCGCTGATATAAAATTCGAAATCATGTGGGTCAAGGCCCCTCTTCTTCAGCTGCTCCTCCAGAATGGCCGGCTGGTGGATGCGCTTGGCGCCGCTGGATATCTCCAGCCCGCGGTACATCAGATCGAATGCGTGGCATATCTCCGGCCGGTTGGCATTGGGCATGGAATAGAACGCACGGACAGCTGTCGGCCAGTCGTATATGAAGTACAGCTCGTCGCCAAGCAGCTCGTGGAGCTTCTTCTCGGCCTCCCGGGTGAAGTCCCAGCCGTGCTTCATCTCCATGCCGCTGGCATTGAGCCTGTCCACCAGTTCTCCATAGGCGTAACGCGGGATTTTCTTCGGCACCACTATCTCTCCCCACAGCGGCTCTATCTCAGAGCCGAGCTCCTTCTTCACGGTGGCGAGCATATGCAACACCGTCGTTTCCAGCACGTCCATGGCGTCGTTGTGGTCCGCGAAGCCCATCTCGCCGTCCAGGGCGGTTATCTCGTTCAAATGCGTCGTCGTATTGTGTTTCTCGGCGCGGAACACCGGCACGGTCATCATGACCCGGTCCAGCCCGCCGATTACGGCCATCTGCTTGTAGAGCTGCGGCGACTGGACGAGATATGCCTTGTTCTCGAAGTACTGCAGCTGGAACACGTCCGCGCCGCCTTCGGTGGCCGCGCCGGTTATGGCCGATGTCTGTATCTCTGTGAAGCCCAGCTGGGTGAGCTTCTCGCGGAACGCGCGCACCGCCACGGATTTCGCCCTGAAGATGAGGCACGTCTCCTTCCTCCTGAGGTCGAGGTAGCGGTTGTCCAGCCTGACGTCGATTTCCGAAGGCACCACGCCGGTCGGGTCCACAGGCAGCTTCCTCTCTACCTGGTTGAGCAGCTCGAACGACTCGGGGACGAGTTCCACGCCGTCCGGCGCGATCTTGTTCTCCCTTATCGTCCCTCCGAACGAGACGACGTCTTCCTTGTTCACCTTCACGGCAGCCAGCAGCGCGTCGTCGACGACGCCTTTCTTCATGGTGACCTGGATTATGCCCGTGATGTCGCGCACGAGCACGAACTTGAGCTTGCCGAGGTCGCGGAAGTCGTGCACCCAGCCCCCTATGAGCACCTTCTGGCCCACGGCCTTCCTGGCGTCCTTCACGTAATGCGTCCTATTTTTCGTCATAGCCAAAACCCTGAATTAGATGACATCTAGTAGATGATGCCCAATCTTTAAATTGTTTCCCGCTGGCATGACGGGCCGGCAACAAAAACAACAGATTATAAAAAGTAAGGCGGGATATGAAAACATGGAGATGCTGCTGCCGTTATTGCTAAACATAACGCTTCCTCTTTCCGCCTGGACCCTGATATCCCTTTCCCTCGGCCTCAGCGTCGCCATGACCGCTGCCATGTTCGCAATAGCCTATGCCCTCCAGAACCCCCAGTTCCAGGCCGTGGCGAAGGAGGAGTTCGCGGCCCTCCTGTTCACCCTCTTCCTCCTCCTGTTCTGGCTGGGAAGCGATGTGACGTTCAACGCGATAGCGAGCGGCCTTGTCATGTCATCGCTCCCTCCGCAGATGCAATCCATGGCGCAGACGGGCACGGTGGTCTCCGGCTTAAGCACCAGCCATCTGGAGCTTTCGCTCGCGTGCCTAGACGTCATCTACGAGAAGCTGAAGGCGCAGTACATAGACCTCTACCTTTACGAGGCGCTCATAGGGTTCCTCTCGACCATAAGCTTCCCCGTTGGCAATCCCCTCCCCTGGGGAAACATGATATCATTCTCCCTCGCGCCCTTCACCGGCCTCGTCCTGGTGAGCAATATCCACACCCAGGTCGTCGAGTCCATAAGCTACCTCATAACCGTCATATGGGCCAAGCAGTTCATCATAAAATTCGCCCGGGACGTCGTACCCCTCATGCTGCTCCCGCTCGGCCTGGTGATGCGCGCCTTCCCGTTCTTCCGGACCACCGGTTCGAGCATAATCGCGCTGTCCTTCGCGCTTTATTTCGTGCTGCCGTTCGCCGTCATCCTCTCCAGCTATCTCATCTTCGATGTCTACAAGCCGGCAGACTTCGTGTACACGCCATTGCAGTCCAGCTACTTCAACAGCGACAAGAGCGCGAGCGAATGGCAGGACATGCTGCTCAACGGGCGCAGCCAGGGCGACAAGCTGGTCCAGCAGTTCAGCGCGCCTTCGGCCCTGGAGCAGGGCACCAGCCAGGCCAAAAACGCGGACGGCACGCCGAACGAGTGCGCTGGAAACTGGCTGAGGAAGATGCTCTGCAGCCCCATCAATGTGGTCAAGAAAGGCATCAGCGCGGCCGCCGGCGTCGTGAGCACCATAGTGACCCTCTGGAAGTTCATGATGGGCATGAGCGGCGATTTCTTCTTCACCGCGTTCACCAATCCCATGATGCCCGCGAGCACCTCGGCTGGGCTGTATTACTTCCTCATCCGCGAGGTGCTTTCCATAAGCCCGTTCATCATACTCATCACCGTGGCCACGGTGTTCGAGGTGGTATTCACGGTCACCATGTACAGGGACATAGCCCTCCTTACCGGCGGCGAAGCCGAGCTGGTTGGTCTTACAAAGGTCATCTGATATGTTCGACTCGAAAGGCGCCCTTTTGATGCTGCTGCTGGTTTCACTGGCATGCGCCGCAGAGCCATTCTCGACCGAAGCGAATCCGGCGGCGCCTTCCCAGACTGTTGTGACGCAGGCGTACGTCCTCGTGTCCATCGTCGTGCCGCTCATGCTTTTCATGGTGGTGCTGGCTGCCGTGGCGTATGTTGGCGGCCAGATCTTCGGCGCAGAGACCAGGGCGCGCGCGACCGTCTGGGCCCAGGGCATGCTGGCAGCGGTCGGCCTGTCAGCGGTCATACTGGTGCTGATGTACTTCGTCCTGCCCGGCATAATGCAGGGCCAGCTCAGCATCACGGACATCAATGCGCAGCTGATAAAGCCGCTGGTGGGCCTGGCCCAGACCTCGCTCATCGCCCTCATAGTCATTTTCGTCGTGCTCGCGGCCGTGGTGTACGCCATCGGCCAGATTTCCGGCGCAGATACGCGGGCACGGGCCAGCGGATGGTCGACCGCGCTGCTGAGCGGCGCCATAGTGGCAGCGGTCGTCTACGTCGTCCTGTTCCACATACTGACGCAGCTGGGGTCGACCTTCTTCGCCGGCACCGGCCTTGCCGCCTACGGCCAGGTCATCGTCTACATCGCCTTCTTCGTCGCGTGCTTCATACTCATAACCTACCTCCTCTCCAGGTTCTTCAAGATACCCGAATGGGAAGCGTATCTCAACATCGAGCTCTCCAACCTCATGGCATCGTTTCTCATCGTCGTCTTCATCCTGGGGCTTTTCGCAGCCGGCGATGCGCTCGCCAGCGTCTATACGGCCAGCGAGTGCGGCTCAATCCAGTTCTGCACCCCGCCCCAGGCGGCCATCGGCTACATGCGCGACGTGGTGCAGTACGGCGTTTTCCAGGGGATGCTGGACGTCTACACGATACAGGCATGCACCTCCGTCCTCAGCACCTTCAGCAGGAGGACCGGCGAGTATGTCCTCACCCAGACCTACAAGGTCTTCCCGGGCATGGACACATTCGTGTCCATCACCAACGTCCTCACCTTCGGCCTTATTGCAGTCTACGGCAGCATTTCAGCCCAGATCGCCCTGCTTTACCTCGTGGACGGCACCATGCTGAACTTCATACTCCCAGCAGGCCTCATACTGCGGTTCTTCCCGCCTACGAGAGACGCTGGAGCGTTCCTCATAGCCCTAGCCTTCGGCTTCCAGCTCATCTATCCAACCACCTATATCATAAACAAGCAGATAGCGGATGACATCGGGGCCAAGCCGTATCCGTCGCAGGCCGCAATCGTGACCTACATGTGCGGCGGCAGCTATGTGCTCTTTGGCACCGTAATCAACCGGGGCAACTTCATCTTCAGCGGCATCCCCGGCGGCCAGAGCATGGCCATTTTCCTGGAGCACATACTGTCCGAGAGCACAATCCAGGCGACGTATATGTCAGCTTTCCTGCCGCTGATGCAGAGCCTCGCATCGCTGTCATTGCTGGCTCTTTTCATGCCGGCCCTCTCCATGGTGGTGACCATTGCTTTCATAAACGCGATGACGAAATTCATAGTGTCCAAGGTGTGACATGGCTGAACTGATATCCGCTCTCTGGGGCGGCTGGCTGTGGTTCGCGGGCGCTGCGCTCGGCCTAGTCACAGCCCTCACCGGCGTCGTCTACGTCCTGTCCGGCTTCCTCATGAACGAGAAGATGAGGACCTGGGCGAAGATGGAGCTCGTGGAGATATTCTACTCGGCGGTCATAATCGCCATAGGCATAGGCGGCGTCACGACCATGGACAGCGTTGTCCAGGGCGCGCTTGGCATCTCCAACACGGGCGCCGCCGCCGGAGCGGTAGGGCCGTTCCAGTGCCTGGGCACGGTCACCAGCGCGTACGTGCCCGTCAGCGTGAACGGCCGGAAGGAATACCAGTGCATGGACATCTGCGGGCAGGATATAGCGGCCGACGAGCTCTCTGTCTACCACGGCATATCGTCCTGCCACATGAGGCTCGGCATCTGGTTCCTGGGGGAGACGTTCGACGAGGCTAAAGATTTCGCATACGACATCTACATAAGTTACATCAAGAGCTCGATGGCAGCCGAGTTCACGATAAACATAGAGTACTTCACCGAGTACGCCGGATTCTTCACCTTCAACCCCTGGAGGGGATTCTTCACCATGGGCAACACCGTGAAGCAGCTGTGCTTCGACTGGGTCATGAAAATGATGATGCTGCTCAAGTTCCAGCAGGTGCTGCTGCGCTACGTGGCGCTGGCGCTTTTCCCCGGGCTTTTTGTCATCGGCGCGCTACTCAGGACGCTGACATTCACGCGGAGGCTCGGCGGCCTCATTCTCGCAATGGCCATAGCGCTCTATTTCATATTCCCGGCTTTCTACGCATTCGGCGCGCTCGTGATGCTCGACATGAAGAGCAAGGCATACAACGACTGGATGGCCAACGACAAGGCCAACCCGACGGGGATAAAAGACCCGCCCATAGCCAACACCATGTACATAAACGACAACATCCCGGTGCTCGGCGGGACGACGACCACCACGGTCACCAGCCAGGATATGAAGGATGAGCTCGCCAAAGACGAGGCGGACCCCAACTTCATGACCAGGGCGGAGCAGAGCCCGGGCCAGGCCTCGAGCGTCATGCCAAACATCGGCGACCTTTCCTCGACGACTTCCCACACAGACACGGAGAAGCAGAACGCAATGGAGAGCGCCTACAACAGCGTCGTGGCCTGGAAGGACACCATGTCCAAGGAAGGCAAGTACGACCATTTCATCACCAACGCCTGGAAGCAGAACGGGCCGCTGGATGCGCTGGCCAGGATAACCTTCTGGTCGCTGTTCTTCGCGCTCTTCAGCATAATCGGCACCATAGGCGTCATACGCTCGCTTTCCATAACGTTCGGAGGAGACATCGAGATAGCAGGTCTTACGAGGCTGATATGATGTTCGCTACGCTCCATCATAACTCCCCGGTCGCGGGGCTCGCGAGGATGATATGACATGGCAGGCAACCGCGCGCTGGCATTCGTTTTCATCGCCTTAGCCGCGCTCCTGCTGCTCGCCCCGCTGGCATCCGCGGAGACGGCCCAGTCGGACCTGGGCAACGGCTTCGACAAGCTCAGCCAGACGGTCGGCGACCAGATGAATACTTTCGTCTACGGCACCGCCTCCTTCGCCCAGGGGATTCCCAACATACTCGGGGCGTTCGGGGCAGGCTCCTGCGAAGACCCCGTGGCCGGAAGCCAGGGCGGTGCGGTGCCGGCCATAGGGCTCTGGCTTGCGCCAGCAGCGTTCGTCGTATTGATAGTCCTGATGGGCGTTGGCATCATCTACATGCTCGGCCAGCTCTTCAGCTCGCCGAACCTAGTAGCCATCGCCAAGGAGGAGGCTGTGCAGACCGGGCGCACCTCGCTGCAGATCGTGTTCATCGTCGCCTGCCTCCTGGCGGCGAACACGTGGTACTCGCTCAGCGCAGCCGGCACCAACGACCCGATATACTCGAAGTACCCTGTCATGATAGACGGAGCCATGGCGTTCTCCAGGCTCATGGTCAGCGAGATGGTCACCCACTACAGCATGCTGCTCATGTACAACACCGTCGTCCACACCATCTACTCCTCCACCATGTGGATCGGCATCACCTGGCGCGCAATGTACTCATTCAACCTCGGCCCTGTGCTCAAGCCGCTCATAGACGTCGTTGGCATGTCCCTGCAATTCCTCTCCCTGGGCATGACAGAGTGGCTGCTGCACACAATCATCCTGTGCATGATAAAGAAGTACATGTGGGGCTTCTTCATACCCCTTGGCGTCCTCATGCGCGCGTTCCCCTACACCCGCCACGGCGGCGAGGCGCTGCTTTCGCTGTCATTCGCCCTGGTGCTGCTATACCCTTTCATGTTCCTGTTCAGCTACGAGGCGCACAAGATAATGTCCTACAACCTGGTCGATGCCCATAATGCCGTGGGCAGCTTCATACAGAAAAGCGGCCTGCTCAACGTCTTCGGTTCGGTGCTCGTCGTCATGTTCCTCATGGCAGGCGTGTTCATGCCGTTCTTCCTTGGCGGAGCCCTGACCCTGGCGTTCGAGCTTATACGGGGTGCCGTGTATTACATAGTGATAATGAGCGTCCTGATCCCCTTCATCAGCATCTTCATCACGCTGACAGCCGCCCGTGAGATGGCGAGGTTCTCCGGTGTAGATGTGAACTTCATGGCGTTCCTGAAGATAATATGACGTGATTTACCATGACTCCGATAATCGATCTTGTTAACAAGGCGGGCGAAATAGTCGCCGCCGGCACGGTCGGAACCCCCGGGCTATGGGACTGGGCAGCCCTGTCTGGCGCGGCCGTGGCCGTTTCCGGAGTCATCCTCGCCTTCATGTACGCCTGGTCGGCGCTTTTCCGCAACCAGCCGCTGGAGGCCTACGTGCGCCAGGAGATCTACGAGGTGGTGGTGTCCGCAATCCTCGTCGTATTCATCATAGGCCTGGTGGGTGCCATGAACAGCCTTACCCTGGGGAACTTCCTGCCGGACCAGCTGCTTCCCGGCGGCGGAGATGCAAACACCAAGGTGGACGCGAGCACCAGCGTCTACTCCGCGACGGCCAAATACTACGCGCGCGTGACCAGCGACATGGAGAGCTGGCTCAACCTCAACTATCTCATGAACATCCTCGTGGACCAGATGGCGTCCGTGACGCCCTATGCGCGGCCGCTGGGCGTCGGCCTGGTCGCGTCCCCGATGGCAGGCTTTGCCTCGCCCATAAAGCAGCTGCTGTACAATATGACCGTGGGGCTGTCGGTCGCCTACATAATAAACGTCGCCCAGCTTTATGTCTACGTGTTCGTGCTCGATGCTTTCATGAGGTATTACATGCCCATGGGCATATTCTTCCGCTGCTTCACGCCCACGCGGCGCCTGGGCGGCACGCTCATAGCGATCGGGCTGACTTTCCTGTTCGTCTTCCCCGCCCTGAGCACCATAACCTTCAGCATGCTCTACAACAAGGCCGGCGGGCCGCTGCTGACCTTCTCCGACCTCCTCAGCTACTACGTGTCGGACTACACATCGGACCCCTCATCCGGCCAGCCTGACTTCCAGAGATTCACGTCTAATTTCTTCCACAGCAAGTTCACGACCACGGGCTCCGGCGACGTCAGTCTTACGGACCTGGCCACTGGCACGTTCGGCATGATAGGCGGAATGCTGGAGGGGGTGCTGGGCAGCGTGTTCCTGATATTGCTGATATTCCCCGTATCAATAGTCAGCCTGGCCTTCGTGCTGGGCTTCGTCATGCCCGCATTCAACGTAATCGTGTTCAGCGAGGCGGCCAAAGGGATGTCCAAGAGCTTCGGCGAGGAAGTTGATGTGAGCTCGCTCACGAGGTTGATATAGCATGGCGTTCACTGCGTTCTACGGCGACTGGCAGACGATCTCCCTGGCAGCCGCGGCGCTTTCCATAGTCGGCTCCGCCCTGCTCATAATGCTCTCGCGGCTCTTCGGGCTGCACAACCTGGAGCAGATCGCCAAGACGGAGTTCGTCTACGCGGCATCCACGGTGCTCATCGTGATAATGGTGCTGGGCATCATCCAGGCCGGGGAGCTTTACCTCGCGAACGGCAACACCGGCGTTGTCAGGTGCATGTACCTCACGTCGTTCGGCTGCGACTGCTCCGTGACTGGGTCGTTCAATCAGAACACGCTCATAGACTGGACGAAGCTCTACATGGAGACGTCCACGCGGTGCGTCCAGGATTTCATGAACGTGCTCTACGCGATATCTGTGCCCATAGAGGCCTGCACGTCGGTCTACATGGAGATTTTCATGTCCGAGCACGCGTCCGGTTTCGCGTGCAAGTGGATATCCGAGCGCATCACTAATGCGACCCAATCGTTCACGTTCTACATGTACGCTTTCTTCCTCGTAGAGCACGTACTGAATTTCGTGAAGTACTATGGCGGCTTCTTCTTCTCCATAGGCGTCGCCCTGCGCGCCTTCCCGCCGACGCGCGGCGCTGGCGCGTATCTGATGGCCCTGTCCTTCGGCCTCTATTTCGTCCTGCCGTTCAGTTACATCCTTGTCGCGACCGCGGCCCTTCCGCATGTCCAGTCCGAGCTGCTGACAGGCACGTGCGACGATATCGCCACCGGCAGCAGCCTCTGCTCGCTCCCCACGGTCTCAGACCCGTCTGCCTACCAGTGCGAAGGCGCGGCAGCCACGAACGCGTTCAACATAGCAGGCCGCATACGCGCGCTATCCTCTGTCATATCAGACCTGCTGACAGGGCCAAACCCCACCATATTCGGCCTGGGCCAGCATCTGGTATCCGCCGTCTGCATAATGCCCATGATAGCATTCGTCATACTCATGACCTTCGTGCTGAATACGACGAACCTGTTCGGCGGCAACATCCCGGAGATCGGCCGCGGGCTGGTCAAGCTCATCTGAGTCGCCAAACCCCCTTTTTTTAAATGTTGCAAGCCATTTATACCCATGAAAGCAGTATATCCGTTCATCCTGTTGCTGGCTCTCTTGGTAATAGTAGGTCTCTCATTCTCCATCAACCTCGTCTTTGTGCCGCCCACGCCGGTCAACAACTCCATCGTAAACTACAGCGACGTCGTATTCAACGCGACGGTGAGCGGCAATCCCATCCAATGCCGGCTTTCCATCCAGCACTCGCCGAATACGGACCAGCTGTGGAGCAACGTGAAGTACCTCCGCATCTATGGCGGCAGGCTCGACTACGGCTCATCGCAGGGCGTCGGCAACTATTCCTCGCCACAGATGACGAACTGGCTGCCCATCGGAGTTGGCGAACTCCAGACCTGCTACGTCCTCAACACCGGCAACTCGGCGTGCTACGGACTGAATGCCGGCACTCAGAAAACGAACTACTCCGGAGGCGATGCGGTAGCGGTCTCAGCAGGGCAGCAGTAT
>CAYZNP010000021.1:0-10375 GCA_964479815.1 Microcaldota archaeon | reverse complement strand
TAGCCAGGGCTTCCGCCTTCGTATGGCGGATGGTGTTGTACATGTGTTCCGGCGGCGAATAAATCGTATAAAGCCTGAGGTCCTTCTTCTTCGAGGTGTTGATGACGTTGTGCAGCGCGCCTGCGGGCACCACGACCGCTGAGCCGTCCTTTACCTTGTGCTCCACGTGGTCTATGACGACCTTGCCCTCCCCGGTCTCGAACCTGAAGAACTGGTCGTGGTCCTCGTGGATCTCCTCGCCTATCTCCTCGCCAGGCCTGATGCTCATGAGCACCAGCTGGCTGTACTTGGAGGTATAGAGCACCCTGCGGAAATCCGTGTTCTTCTTCGTCTCTGCTTCAATACCGATTACGTAACCCTTCACAGGCATCACCTCTTGTTAAAATAAGCCGGAATCAGCCGTACATGCTGCCGCCCTCTTCTGCGGACGGGCCTTTCTTCTTCACGAGTCTCGCCTTTATGACAGATTCCTTTACGCTCTTGGAGACCTCCTTCGCTTCTTTCTCAAGCGTGGATGTGCTTATGGGCACGTTGATTATCCTGGCGAACACCTTGAGCACGTTCGACGCCGCCTTGGGGTCCAGGTATTCCTCTGACGCCTCGGCGAGTATGGTGGTCACAGGGAAGTGCTCCAGCGTGCCCTTGGTCAGCAGCAGCCCGGTCACGCCCGTGGTCGCGCCCTCCCTTATGGGCTTGGCTATCTTCTTCGCCACGATGTCCTTCACCGTATCCGGGTCGCTGGATACGACGTAAACGTCGCCGCCCTTCTCCTCCTTGAGCGAGATGCCGCCAAGCGAGATTATGGACGACGCGTCCACCGAGCGGGCGAAGTTGAATATCTTCTCCGCGAGTTCCATCGACGTGCCGATTGGTATCGTCATCTCGGAGATGATGACGATCATGTTCTGCTTCTCGGAGTAGTGGATGCGCGCGGCCGGAAGCGGCCTGTAGTTGTGGATTGCCGCAAGGGGCGCGAAATTGGAACTTGATATGTATCCGCCGAACGAGAGCTGCAGCGACTCGACGAGCTGCGACGCGGCGACGCTTCCGACGAGGCCGGTGCCCGGGAACCCTATGACGAGCAGTGGCTTCTTCATCTTCTTGAGGTCCGCAATCAGGTGTATTTCTACGTCGCTCATGGATAGTATGGTATGAGGAAGGCTTTAATATCATTCCGCTACAAATCAGGAAATTATGTCGATGAAAGAGGAAAAGGTGTCCATGCCGATGACCTCGGCGGGCATCATAGGGTTCTCGTCGGACATGAAGATAGCCGGCCTGGAGATAGAGCCCAAGGTTCTCATAGCCGCAACTGTGATTTTTGTCATCGCGGTGAAGATAGCTAGCGTGGTTTTGCCGCACTGACTTCCCTGCTTATCCCGGCGGCCTGCTTATCGCGCGTTTCGGTGTCGGCGAGGACCAGCACCCGCCTGCGCTCCTCCTCGGACTTCCTGAGCGACTGGACGAGCGTTGACAATTCGGTTATCGGCCTTACGCCATCGTCGGTCTTGACCCTGAAGGCGACCGGCTTGAAGAACTGGTGGGGATAATCAACTATCATCTCGCGGCCGAACTTCGCGGAAAGCCGCTTTTCCAGCGATTTCGCAGACGTTTCGGTCCATCCGGCACAGGGGAAGGAGCAGACCTCCTTGTAGAGTTTCCTTGCGAGGAGCGCGCTGGCCCATGGGCCGCCTTTCCTTGATGACGACATGAGGGAAAGGGCGCTCTCGTCGCCGAGCTCGGCGAATTGTTCCGGCTTCAGCGTCTTGTCGCCGATGGAGCCCTCGATTGCGCGGTAGAGCATCGCGGTGGCTATGCGGACGGTCCTGTGCATGTAAACAGCAGAGAACATCATGAACCTCGCCACAAGCAGGTTCTCAGCGGCCTCGAGCCCTCCCTTGCTGATGCACAGCTCCCCCTTTTCCATTATGAGCGTGTGCACGATGCGGTCGATGTCGATTATGCCGTAGGCCACGCCGGTGTTGAGCGCATCGCGCTTCAGGTAGTCCATGCGGTCCGCGCCCAGGTCGGACGTCACTATGCTGCCGTAGTTGGACTTCTCCACGTCGGCTATGTCCCTGGGCCGGTAGTTCTCCGAGACTATGTCTGCCAGCTCGCCGGAAAGCAGCTTCTTCCTGCCAAGCGATTCATGGTCGCCCAGGTATTTCTCCAGGACGTCCTCGCCTTCGTGCGAAAATGCGGTGTGGCCGATGTCATGGAGAAGGCCGCAGAGCTTGACCTTGCGCGCTGTGTCCGCGTCAAGGCCGAGCTTCTCTGCTATCACGGATGCGAGGTACGCCGTTCCGATGGAATGCTCAAAGCGCGTGTGATTCGCGCCAGGATAGACGAGATTCGTCACCGACATCTGCTTTATGCGCCTGAGCCGCTGGAATTGCGCGCTGTCTATCAGTTTCGCCTCCAGCTCATCGAATTCGAGCGTGCCGTGTATCGAGTCCTTGATTATCATGCCGTCACACCGCGGCGAAAATGCCCCTCTTCTTCTCTATCAGGTCGCCGTTCTCGGCCATCAGCTTCAGCACGGCCCTGCACCCTTCCGGCTCGAGCTTGGCCGCGGCGGCGATTGAATCAGCATCCATGGGCTCCTTCATCACTGCGGCTATGGCGGCCTGCGTTTTCGTGAAGTAGGCGCGTGTGACCGCGTAGAACTTGCCGTCGAAGCCCTTCACGCCGACGACAGCGCCGCTTTTCATCTCTGAGGTGAGCTGCTCGGAAAGGCTGCGCGCCTCGTTCTTGTCGTTGATTATGATGAACCCCCTGGTGCTGAGCAGGCTTGACACGCCGGGATAGCGCTGCTGTGGGGCTGCTTCCGGAACAGCGCCTGCCGCCGGCTTTTGCCCTGCCTGCGAAAGGAGCGGGTAGATGCTGTCGCTGATGTTATAGACGCCGTCCTTGTATTTCTGGCCCGTGAATACGTTGACGAAACCTTTGCGCTCCAGTTCGCGCAGTACGAACAATTCCTGCTCGGAGAGCTCCTTTGCCACGTAGGACGGCGTGCGCTTCTCGAAGCGTATGGAGAGCAGCTTCTTCAGCACCTGCCGCTCCGCCGGCGTTATCACACCAGCTTCACCCCTGCCGGCCGCAGCCTTCTGCTCCTTTGCGGCCTCGCCAAGGGGCACGCTGAGCAGGTAGTAGCCGTCCTTGAGCTGGAAGAGCTCCAGCTCCTCGTAGCCGAGCATCTCCTTGGGGAGCTCGATATAGCCGGAGTTCTGTCGGCGCAGAATTCGTACCCTCGCCATGGGATTATTTAGCTGCCGAGGTTTTAAACCGTTGCGGGGCCCCTCCGGCTGCATGGGCTCTGCCAGCGACCTGCCTATATGCCGAATTGAGCCGAGTGCAGGCAGAAATTCAGGGCAGACGCTTCTATTTCTGCCTTCTCTTCAGACTGGCGGGCAAGCCCATCAATCTGAATGAACGTCATGTCCGTGGCAATTTGCATGCAGTCGGCGAAGCCGGATGGCATCTTATCGATGTAACCGCAGCCGTTCCGGCCGCTGGAGCAGACCCAGCCCCCACGTGAGCTGCCCAGGTTACAAAGCCGGAGTGATGCGGCACGCAAGGCATCGAATTCCCTTGTCAGGAAGATGAATGGGTAGTCCGGGCCGGCGGTAGGGTCGTATAATATGAGCATTGTCCCACCCGCTCTCAGGGCCTCGCCCACTTTGCGCTCTATTGTGCGCGCCAGCTCTGAAGTTTCTGAGAAAGGAGTTGTCCGGGCTACGTGGCTGGACGTTGTCCTGTTCCACATGCCGAGCTCGGCATCTATGGCGTCATCCAGCTCTGGATCCCCAGACAGACGCACCTTCCGCGCTGCAGGAACTGTAGGTTCCGCAGATGATTCGTGAAGCGGCTCTTTTTCCTTGAATGCTGCGCCTGAAGCCGCAGGGATTTCCTCGGGCTTTGCCCTGCGCCACATGCGCGCGACCGGGTGTGGCACGCGTGTGTCCCTCTCGCAGTACCTGGGGTCGGTGCTGACCATGACATGGCTGCCAATCTCCAGCGGCGCCGGTTCGGAGCGGGAAAGGGATGAAACGCGCCTGTAAGGGTCGTCAAAGAGCGAGGAGCGCACCCTGGGCTGCGTTGCATCACCGCTCTGGTGGAGGACAACCCTCGTGCCGTTGTCCAGCCTTGCCACGCATTCGGTGTGCGTTCTGTTATGATGTCCCTTATAAGATGCCGTTGAGGCCACAACGCCGTGCAGCATGCCGGTTGATTGCGCAGTTGTCTGTTTCGGTTCCATGAGCATACCTCTCACATTTTTATGACATATTGACCACAAGCGTTTAAATCCCTGCCCCCTGCCGCGTTTTTTCATGAAACTTTCGCTATCATTTTAATCCTGCATGGAGATAACCAATCATGACGATTTCTCCATTCGAAGAGAGGTACAGGACCGACATGAACGCGGTCTTTGATGAGCGGGCGAAACTGGCCAAATGGATGGCGGTCGAGGTCGCGCTGGCGAAGGCGCACGCACAGCTCGGCAACGTGCCGAAGGACGTGCCTGCTAAAATCCACGCGGCTGCTGAGAAGGTCACGCTGGCGCGTGTGCTGGCCATAGAGATGGAGATACACCACGACCTCATGGCCATGGTAAAGGCGCTCACAGAGCAGGCAGGAGACGCCGGGCGATACGTCCACCTCGGCGCGACGAGCTATGACATAGAGGACACCGCCACGGCGCTGATGTTCCTTGACGCAATCGGGCTGCTTGAGGCGCGCATGGAGAAGCTGGGCAAGGAGCTGAAGCGGCTCGCCCTTGCGCACAGGAAGACGGTGTGCGTCGGCAGGACGCACGGCCAGCATGCCGTGCCGACGACATACGGCATGAAGTTCGCGTTGTATTACCAGGAGCTGAAGCGCGGGTGCGAACGGCTGCAGGATGCGAAAAAGCGCATCGCGGTCGGCAAGATGTCCGGCGCAGTGGGCACCATGGCCACGTTCGGGAAAGACGGGCCGAAAATCCAGAAGCTCGTCATGAAGGAACTCGGGCTTGAGGAGGCGAAGGTGACCAACCAGGTCCTCCAGAGGGACAGGCATGCGGAGGTGCTCTGCGCGCTTGCGCTCATCGCCGCGCTCATGGAGAAGATGGCCAGGGAGATAAGGAACCTGCAGAGGACAGAGATAGGCGAGGTCGCAGAGCCATTCGCATCGCGGCAGGTCGGCTCATCCACCATGCCGCACAAGAGGAACCCGCACAAGAGCGAGCGCGTCTGCTCGCTGGCGCGGCTCGTCCGCGCGAACGTGCTCACCGCGATGGAGAACATAGCGCTGGAGCACGAGCGCGACTTGACGAATTCGGCGAACGAGCGCGCGATCTTCCCGGAGAGCTTCGTGGCCGTGGACTACATGGTCCTTGAGATGGACAGGATACTTTCCGGGCTTGTATTCTACCCGGAGAACATCAGGCGCAACCTGGAGATGACCAGGGGGCTCATCATGGCAGAGCGCGTGATGATTTACCTTACCGACAAGAAGGGCATGGGCAGGCAGGACGCGCACGAGCTCGTGCGGACGCTCGCGCAGGAGGCATTCGAAGGCGGCAGGCACCTGAAGGACCTGCTGCTGGAGAAGAAGGTGCTGAACAGGGAGGAGGCAGCAGAGCTTTTCGACTACTCCACCTACATAGGCCAGGCCGAGAAAATCGTTGAAGAAGCGGTAAAGGACTAGCGGATGATTGCGAGCATTTTTTCACTCTCAGCCCGCACCCTGGCGAGTGCCGAGGCAACGGCCGAATCGGAGAATCTCACATTTGACTTGAATGCTTCTGCCAGGGTCGGTATGCGGAAAGCGAATGGTTTTTCCAGCACTGGTTCTTGCATCGCCCAGTACCTCCGTCCTGCGTCTGTTTCCAGGGATGGAGAGAAAACCCCGCACGCCGGCCACGCTGAGAACGCGCCGCTGCAGTTGCCCGCCACGCCATTGAATTGCACGGAAGGGTCAAACCTGCCGTTGCTGCACCCGCTGGGGGCTGTCCGGAGCCCGCCATCAAGAGTGCTGCCTTGCCTGTGTGCACATAAATACAATGGTCCTGCCATGAGATCTATACCTTCTGGTTGCCTTTCGAAATTTTCTTTCTTTCGAGGTCGAGGCTGTCACCCACTATCAGGTATTAAGCGGCACTTATTATAAAACTTAGCGCACTTCCTGCCCTGAGAGGCGCTCCACGCACTTGGCGATGACCTCGGCTTCTATGAATGACCACCACCCCTGCTTGCGCACGATCACAATACCTTCCACAGGGACGAAGCGCAGCCCCCACGTGTCGTTGCTTGATTTTATATGGGGAGCGAAATGTTTCGCAGGGTTGAACGTGGTCTTGTAGCATGCGGTGAAAAGACCGTTCTGGAGGAGCACGAGGGGCGGATTGCCTATTTCGTGCATCCGGCGCCGCGCTTCTTGCAGGAGCTCATCCGATGCATGCAGCGTAGCCAGCGGGCGCACGCGTAAAACGCTTTCCATGAGCGAGAGCAGTGCCACCGCATCCTCTGCCAGCTGCCCTGACCGCGCCAGCGCGAGGAAGTCCAGCGGGACCCGGTGCGTTCCGTGCATTACCGGCCTGCCGAAAAACAGCGGGTCATAGAGCACAAGCGCCGCATTTTCAGGGACCTGAACGCCTGCCAGCGCCAGCTTTATGCTCTCGGCAACCCAGTCAGAATTCGCGAATTCCGCGCTCCTCGGGCGGCCCGTCGGCCCCTCATCCGCCAACTTCCATTTTTTCGCGATGAAGTGGGGGCCATCCAGGCGAACGTCACAATAGAGCACCCTTCTGCCCTTGAGCTCGTGCCTTCCACTGTCTTCGAGAAGCGGCGCCCTTCCTCTCCGGAGGAACGGGAACTGCTCGGGATGCTCGGTCCTGACCATCCAGCAGCTGCCTGCTTTTTTGGTCTCAATTTTTTTGATTGCTATTCCGTAGGGGCACATAAGCAGTCATCGCTCCGGCGCCGGACTGCCAGCATTCGTGTCGCAAAACACTGCGCTTTCTCCGCAGAGCCTGACAACGTCGTCTTCTATCCATGGCCTGTTGTCAAACCCAACTCGGACAAGCCCGGGCACCGGAAGCGACCGCACCGGGCCGTGGTCTATTCGGTTCAGGAGCGCGTCCAGGACCAGATGCTGCTGGTAGTATCGCATCGCCATGAAGCTTACTGTCTTATAGGAGGCGGCAAACGCACCATTTGAACATTTCATAGCCAGGACGTCGGAGACGGGGGTTGGAGGAAACTGCGGGTCTTTTCCATGACAGTCCCAGCAACTGGCGAACTTCAGCGCGGTATGAACGTCAGCAGGCGTTTTTCCCACCACCGCAAACGCGTAGTACGATGCACGCCTGTCACCGTATGGCAGTTTTCCGCCGAGCAGCAGCGGGTCATAGAGCACCACTGAAGTTAGCGGAGGCGAAGGCAGCTGGGGAAGCGAAGCGAACGCCGCGGCGAGGCCTTCCATGAGCACCTTGCCCCAGTGAAGGAGGCTCATGCGGCGTATGACTTCCTTCGTCGGCCAGGAGCTGTCGGTCAGCGAATAGCCGGCAGCGAAATCAACGTGGTCGCCCAGGGTCACCTCGTCATACATAACCAGGTCGCCTTTCCTGAACGGGCAGTTGCGGCTGCCCTTCAGTATGACGGTTGCGCCGCCGCAGTCAGGCCTGACCTTGAAGTTGCTCCGCGAGTCGCGCAGCTCCACCACTGTGCCGTATTTTATCGTTTGTGGATTTGCCATGTCAAGGCCCCTTCGCCGCTGCTGGCACCACCAGCGCAGCCTGCCGGAGGCATACCTCCATGACCGGCAGTGTGATGAATGCGCCTTCGGCCGTGTGCCTGACCATCCCCGTTATGGGAACGAGGGCAAGGTCGTGGTGCGACAGCGCCCTGTCATGCATGCCGGCAGCGAAGCCGGCGATGGTGACGCCAAATAGCGAGGCGTGCCTGCCAGACAGCCCTGCATCCCTGTGGATGATGCCATACCGGCCATTTGGGTGGAAGATGTGGTTGATTTCCGAGACCACGGCGTCTGCCGCTTCCGCACTGCGTGACATGGCGAGATAGTGGAGCCATGATTTCGGGTCGCAGAAATTTCCTGACCTGCCAGTCTCGTGGGCGGGGTCGTATGCTATGATTATCGATGTAGCATTGAGCGCACGGCTGGAGATGGCGTTCCTGACGCGCACCGCGAACGCATCAGTAGCGGCGCCTGGCAGGGGCAGATCACGGAGCTGCGGTGGCAGCATGTACCGTGCTGCGAAGTCAACTGTGTTGCCGGGCTGTATGTCCTCGTAGAGCACGTGCATGCCCTTCAAAAAGCCCTTGCCAGCGCTGTGGCTGAGTATGATCATGCGACCGCCATCAGACGGCCTGACCTTGGCGTTGCCGGACCGGTCAGCGCCGCACACGATACCTCCCGCCATCATGCAATCATGTCCTAATAATAGTGCAATACACTTTTGTTTAGTATGAGCAACACTGGTTTTAAAGCTTCCATATTGGGGTGGTTTATATTTATTTCTGCCTTATGATAAGCAAAGGGTAAAACAGAGGGATACCATATGCCCAGCACTGGAGCTAAGACGTATATTTATGGTTCAATAGCGGTAGGGGCCGTGGGCGCGCTTTTCGCGTTCATCGGCCCTGTGGGAGGCCCGTCCGCGATAATAGGCGGGCTTCTCGCAGGCCTCGGCTCGCTGATGGGGATCCTGTTCTGGAAATACGGCTACCTCATCGTGCCGCTCATCACCCAGCGTACGAACATCATCATGATGACCGAGGAGGGATACGAAATCCCGCCCAGCGAGGACGTGATAGTCAAGGGCTCCGGCGGCGTCTTCTACGCGTCGGCTTACCTCGGCCTGAAGATATTCGAATCGGCCACGGAAAAGAGCCAGGAGGAGAACATGACCTACAGCCAGTTCTTCGAGAGGGCCATATCGAACCTCAAGTACGTGACGAAGGTCTCGTACATGCTCTACGTGGAGGACATAGGCGAGAAGAGGAAGACAGTGGAGACCAAGCGCGCCGAGTCGCAGCTGAGGCTGGCCAGGGAGCGCGACAAGCCCCAGCCCGATGTCCTGAGGATGGACAGGTACGAGCGCGAGGTAGCTGTATGGGATGCACAGCTGACCAAGCTGATCAAGGGCATCAAGCCCATGGGCGTGATAGCCTACGCGCAGACGACCGCAGTCGGGCTGAGCAAGGACGCGGCCATCGCCGCCGCAAGGGCGCAGTCCAACGAGCTGCGGACGGTGCTCGCCAACGCGCTCAATGTGGAGGTCGTGTCGCTCAGCGGCGACGAGATGCTCAAATGCTTTGAATGGGAGAAGTTCTTCCCGAGCACGCCACAGGAACTCGAGGAGAGTGTTGTCTGATGCCTCTGGGAGGGAAGCTCAAGCTAAGCAAGTTGTCGAACCGGGACCTGTCCAGGCGGGACATCCTGGTCTATCCTCCGGAGCCGCCGATGGAAGTGCTGTTCGCGGACCCGACAAATGCCATCTACGTAGGGAGGACAAAGATCTTCAACGTGCCGTTCTACTGGAGCTACGAGAACGTCGCTAACCCGCACATAGCCATAGTGGGCATATCCGGTTCGGGCAAGTCCTATTTCATCAAGACCTTCCTGCTGCGTGCGGCATTCGTCTGGAACACCAACGCCCTCGTCGTGGACTGGGCTGGCGAATACAAGGAGTGGGTGAAGCAGACCGGCGGGAGAATAATATCCCTCGGCAAGGGCTCCTACCTAAACCTCCTTGACCTTGGTGGCATGAAGCCCTACGACCGCATCAAGCAGATCATGCGCACCCTTGAGCTGCTCACGGACATAGCCAACTACCCGGAGCAGCGGCGCCTCACCGAGCAGGCCATAGAGAAGGTCTACCTCGAGAACAAGTTCAGGATGGATGCATTCGAGCAGAAGGACGAGCTTGGGAAGCCGCTCACCGCGCCGACGCTCAAGGATGTGGTCCGCATGCTCACAGAGCAGGCCCAGGTGGGCTCCTACGAGTTCCCGGCCGAGCTCGAGAACGCCATATACCGGCTGAAACAGTTCACCAAGCCGGGCGAGGATTTTTTCGCGCAGCAGAGCACGGTGAAGCTGGATGAGATCATCACCTCCGGCCTCGTGGACATGGACCTCTCCGGCCTTCCGGATGAGGCGTCGAGGGCCTTGGGCGCGCTTACCCTCCTCCAGTTCATCAAGGAGAAGATGAGGCTGGAGGGCTGGAAGACTGCCAAGGGCCTGAAGCTCATAATCGTGCTGGACGAGGCCTGGAAGATAGGCAAGGAGGAGAACAGCGACGCGGTGATGATAGTCCGCGAGGGCCGCAAGTACAACTTCGGCATGATAATCGCATCGCAGAACCCGACGGACA
>CAYZNP010000020.1:0-10500 GCA_964479815.1 Microcaldota archaeon | reverse complement strand
CGTCTCATTGCCGGCTATGACAGTTATCTCTTTCATCAGACCACCTCATGCTATTTGTTGCAGCATAATTATATGTTTTTCTTCCTCTGCTTCCTGCCATTCTAGAGCAAAACCGGGTTATGAACGGTCGCGGAAATGAGGTCCCGAAAAGCTTATAGCGTCCCCATCTGTGCTTCTGACGCATCCACCTGCATGGCATTGACGGTCGAAACGCGTATCGCTTCCAGACGCTTCCCGTAGTTCGTAAAGCCGAAGGGGAGAATGCTGGAAGGATGCACTAGGGCAGGGACTGCCCGAATTCAAGCCAGTGGAGACACCGCAGGTTGTCGTTGAAGCAGGAAGCCCGGATAGGGCAGTTCACATAACCTTTGCCGTCTGTTCAATCTTAAAAGCTCCCCGAGCGACCTCCGAGAAAAGCTAGCGGATGGTTTCAGGGAGTACAGACGAAAGAAGAGATAGATATTAATCTGCGCTGTCTTATCCTTTCATGGTGTCCAGAGAGGAAATCCTCGGCAAGCTGAGCCAGGTCGTGGACCCGGAGCTCGGGATAAACATCGTGGACCTGGGCCTCATTTACGGCATAGACATCAGGAAGAAGGCGAAAGGCAAGCCGCAGCAGGCCTACATAAAGATGACCTTCACCACGCCCGCCTGCCCCATGATGAACGAGATGCTCAACCAGATAAAGGAGAAGCTGGACGAGATTCCAGGCACGGACATCGAGATCTCCATAACGTTCGAGCCGCTCTGGACGCCTGCCAGGCTCAGCGAGAAAGCCAAGGTAAAATTGGGGATTGTATGAGGCTGACATTCTACGGCGGAGCACAGGAAGTCGGCAGGACCTGCATGGTGCTTGAGGAAGGCCAGAAGAACCTCATGCTCGACTGCGGCATAAAGCTGGGAGAGAAGACTGAATACCCGCTGCTGCACGACGACGAGCTCCGCCGCATAAGGAACGTGACCATATCCCACGCGCACCTGGACCACAGCGGCTACCTGCCGCACGTGTACGCCAAGGGCGCCAGGCCGCGCATCTTCCTGACCAAGCCGACGCGTGACCTCATGGGCGTGCTCCTCCCGGACTACTACCGCATACACCAGGGCGAGCGCGAGACGCGCAAGCTGTTCACGTCGAAGAACGTGGATGACGTGCTCAGGGACGCGCGCATGCACGAATATAACGAGCCCTTCACCAGCGACTTCAGGCTGACATTCCATAACGCCGGCCACGTCATGGGGAGCGCCATGACCCACGTGGCAGAGGCCGGCGGCATCGTCTTCACCGGCGACATCTGCATGAGGAAGACGCGGGTGCTGGATCCCTGCGACCGCAACCTGCATGCGAAGACGCTCCTCATGGAAAGCACCTACGGCGGCAAGGACGACATAATCCCCAGCTACAAGGAGAGCTACCAGAAGATGATACACGTCATCAACCAGACCATGAACAAGGGAGGCCACGTGATAATCCCCAGCTTCGGCATCGGCAGGGCCCAGGAGGTCCTGCTCGCCCTGGACGATTACATGCGCTCAGGGGCGCTCGCGCCGACCAAGATATTCATCGATGGCATGATAGACAAGTCCATGAAGATATACAGGCACAACGCTTTCTACGCCAACGACGACATCAAGAAGCGCATACTCATGAGTGAGGACGACCCGTTCAAGAGCCCGAATTTCCACCACCCACGCTCCAAGTCCCGCGAGGATGTGCTCAAGGAACCGTCCATAATCGTCACCACGTCAGGCATGCTCACCGGCGGCCCGGTCATGTTCTACCTGGAGAAGCTGGGCAGCAACCCCAAGAACACAATGATATTCGTCGGCTACCAAGCAGAGGGCACCCCGGGCAGCCGTGTCCTGATGGGCGAGAAGGTCCTGCAGCCCAGGGACCCCCGCAGCAGGCCGATAAAGCTGGGATTGCGCGTGGAGAGCGTGCGCCTGTCCGGCCACGCCGACTTCAACGAATTGATACAGTTCGCCCATTCCGTGAAGGGGCTGAAGAAGGTATTCCTGATGCACGGCGAGAAAACAGACCTGCAGGCTGTGCTGGAGAAGAAATACGAGGTAATCGTGCCCAAGATGCTAGATACCTACTCCATTTGAGTTCGTTTCCGCTCGTTTTGAATCAAAAACAGTAAAAAAATCTACGAGAGATCCGCGCAGCTCGTGGCTTCCGAGTTGAAAGGCAGATAGCAGCTCTTTTCGGAGCCCACGACGGCGGTTATCCTGCCCGAGGTGCCGATTGGGGCGGTCACGTTTATGTACGCGCCTATGGGGCTTGAGGAGATGATTGTGGCGCCATCTGCGCTCCATGTGGCTGTCGCGCAGGGCTGGTTTGCATTCGGGCCGCACCAGAGTAAAACCCATCCGATGTAGCCTGGATAGAGGGTGTCGCTGCCGAATATGGTGCACCACTCGCTCCTGCCATCCGGCCCCACGCCGTTGCCGCCGCCGCCGACCGTTATCGGGGCAAGGCACACAGCGCCTCCCACGTTGGGCATGCCTGTGTTAAGCGCCGCAGCGCCCTGCAGTTGGCCGCTCGTGTTGCTAGCAGGAGCAGTGTACTGGGTGCCGTTCACGCTGTCATTGGTGTGGCTTCCGCCAAGGCCGTTGATGAGGTCGTATATGACGCTGGTGGGCTGAATTGACACCGGCGTGCCGCTGCGGAGGTCATAGGCGTTGATTGCGAAGTATCTCGTGCTGTTCTGCCCCATCGTCGCGCTCGGCGGGGTAAACGCACATGAGAAATTCTCCGGAACCACTGTGATTGTGGAGTTGCACAGCGCCTGTCCGCTGGTGTAGGTCAGCATGCCGGTCGCGCCAGGGGCCGATGTGGGGTATGCCCAGGCGTGCGTGTTGTCTGTCTCGGCTGCTATGAAGCCGCCGGAGATGCCGGACCATGCCCATGCGTTCCCTATGCAGGGGATTACGATGCCCACGTTGTTCATGCACGTGACCGTGAATATGCCGTACTCCTGCTGGCCAAGCGCAAGCGAGGGCGGCTGTATCGTGCAGTTATACGGAGTGCCTGTGGTGTTCACAATTATGGGTGCGAGCGCCACCGCGCCGATGACGTTGGCCCTGACCGTGAGATTTCCCACTCCCCTCAGGTTGCCGTTGGTGCTCACGCCCGGCGCCGTGTACGTCACGCCATCTACGCTTCCATTGCTCGTGGTGCCGATAAGGCCGTTTATCAGGCTGTAGGCCGCGATGTCAGGCACTGTCGGAATCGTGCCATTCAGCATGCAGTGCAGTTCGAAATACTTCACCTCGTTGAGCGTCATGTTTGCGCCAGGAGGGGTGAACGCGCATGTGTAGGTCGTGTTGCCCGGGATGGTGCTGGCTACGTTCATATTGGCGTTGCAGATGGCTATGTTATTGCTGGAGGCGTAGGTGACAAGGCCGCTTGCAGGCGGCGTTGCCTGTGAATATATCTGTGACTGGGTGTTGTCCGCTGCCAGGAACGTGCCCCTGAGGGCAGGGCTTGCG
This sequence comes from Microcaldota archaeon, assembly GCA_964479815.1. Lineage (GTDB taxonomy): Archaea > Micrarchaeota > Micrarchaeia > Anstonellales > Bilamarchaeaceae > Bilamarchaeum. The sequence continues at coordinate 7,008 of CAYZNP010000020.1, read as the reverse complement.
GTCCAGTTGCTGCCTGCGCAAGCCATGGTCGCGCCTGCGAGGTCCTGGCATGCCACGTTGAACTGGCCTATCTCGAGCGGCAGGACTGTCAGGGCCGGCGGCACTATGCCGCACGTGGCCTGGTTGGTGAGGTTGGCGATGGCCGTGCATCGCGAAGACGCGCCGCAAAGTGCCGTAAGGGTCTGGGCGTTGAACGTGAGCACTGTTCCCCCGGATGTCGCGCTGGTGGTGACCAGGACATAGAGGTCCTTGTTAGCCCCTGGGTTTATCGTCTCGTTGAACCCGTTCGACGCCGGGCAGAGCGAGCTGAACCCGAGGATGCCGCACATGGCGATGGGGAACGGGACTGCGGTGAACGCCGGGTCGGAGCTTGTGACGCTGGACACCTGTATGGCGTCTGCGTCATTGTGCACCGTGGTCCTCACCATGGCCGTCCCGTTGGCGCTCGCGGAGCGGCTGACGGTTATCGCCGTGGTGTGCATGGTGCAGTTGCCACCGCTGTCGACGACGTTTAGCGTTATGGCGCTGCTGGCCACGACCGACGGCATGGACGGCGGGGTATAGCTGTAATAGCGAAGATAATAGTACATATTGTCAAGGTCCAGGGGGTGCTTCTCAAGCGCTGCGAAGCATGAAACGCCGCCAAAGCCCGTCCTTATCTGGTGGGCGACCGTGCCAGTGGTGGTCGCGTTGAATTCCACGTAGCCCGCCCCGGGAAGCGCAGACGAATTCATCACCGTGTTGTTGTCTAGCACCTCAAAGCTTCCCTTGCAGAATATGCCGGCCCCTCCCTCCTTTCCGCTGAAATACTGGGGATTGCTTACGGTGCCGTTGTAATACGTGACCGGCTCATTGTGGAACACGCTGTCGCCGCCAAGGGTTGCGCGGTGGATGGGGTCCTGGGTGCTGCCCCCTGCGGCCGCGGTCGCCTCGCTATCGTATGTGAAAGAAGGCAGCCACGTTATGGCCAGGTTGCTGGTCTGGGCTCCGGCGTTTATCATGGCAGGGCAGTACGCCCCTGGGCTGCCGCTGCAGGACGGATAGAGGGATACTATGGTGGTGGTTCCCACGCCCCATATGGTATTCATGGCAGCCGTCGCCGATATGGTGGTGCCAGTGCAGACCGTGTCTCCGGTCTGCAGGTTGGCGGCGTTGCCGCTTACGACGCTGCCGGAAACCACAGCAAAGGTGACTGTCGTATTGAACCTCATGGTCGTGTTGAAGTAACTCCTTGGGCTGATGCTCGTGAAGTTGGCTCCGACATCGGTTGCGTATGCGGTTGAAACTAGCAAAAACAAAACGGAAATTATTACCAGGCCATTTTTCATGCGATTACCCCTACTCCCTTTTTGGCTTGATGCCGCTCAGGAGCGACTTGGTGACGGGAATCGTTACGTCCACTGAGAGGAACGGGCCTGCGCGCACCCGGTCCAGCGGGCTTCCGCCGGTTTCCCATCCGTATCCGGCGCGTGCAAGAACGTCAAGTGGGAAATTGAATACAGTGCCCACATACCTCGCCTTGCCAGCCAGGTCTATCGTGCTGACGTAGGTCTTCAGGTTGTATTCCTCCTTGGCGGTCGCGCCAAGCTGCAGGACGTGCTTCTCGGTCTGCTGCGTGAACTCGAACGGCGTTATCTGCCCGCCCAGCCTCAGGTCCTTCATTATGGATGATATTTCCGGAGTGACCATCATCTGGCAGGTCCAGTCGTTCTTCGCCGCGCTCGTCCAGAGGAAGGTCATGTAGCCGAACCAGTTCGCACCCTTTATGAGGAGCTGGTTGTTCACGAAGTCATAGTCGGGTATCACTCCTCCGCCGACCGATGCCGGCGGCAGTATGGAGAACCTCGAGCGCTTGCCTGCCTTGTCACGGAAGTTCAGATCCAGGCTCACTATCCCAAGATAGTTCAGGTGGTAGTCCTGCGCTGGTACCGTTATCTGCGTGCCGTCGGCCAGCGTCTGTTGCTTGGCGTCCATGTGCGCCTCTTTGTGGCCTCCGGTGAGGTTGAATACGAATTCCATTGGCTGGCCGAGAAGGCCGATTGCCTCGGCCCAGGTTCCGGTCCCTTCAATGGCCGACCCCCTGCCGGTCAGCAGCCCCCTTTCTGCGGTCGGGATGAGCATCCCCTCAGGGGTGTACTGCATGCGCTGCCACTGCCCGCTCAGGATGGTAGTGGCATAGTTGAGTGCGAGGCCGCAATAGAGCGATTTGGGGTCGAAGCTCACGATGCCGCCTTCTCCCCTGGTGCCGTGGCCGGTGAGATAGTTCATCCAGGACCTCTGGTTGTGCACGAAGTTCCATCTCAGGTTTATCCCGGGTCGCATCACGACATATTCCCTCGGATTGGTCGCGAGGATGAAGAGGTTGTTGATGCTGCTGAAGAAGTCAGGGTTATTGAATACTGTCGAGCCCCCAAGCATGGCCAGGCCGCCCAGAAGGTTGCCGTTGCTGAGCGCCTGCACCGCAAGATTGAAAGGCGAATTCCTGTCAGTCCTTATCGGCGCATTGGCCGGAACCGCACTCAGCGCGTTTGCAAGATCATGCGCGAGTCTGATCGCATCCGCACCTTTCATGTCCGCGCCGGGCTGCGCGGAAAACTTGACTATGTCGGAATAGCACTGCATGACGTCCCGCGATCCCTGGTAAATCGTGCCAGCAGGGTCGTTTGGATGGTCTACCCTGAACTGTTCATTGAGCTGCTCGGGTATGCCCGGCGGCCGAAGCTGAAAGAGCGAGGACTGCTGTTTCGCAGAAGTAACCAGGATCGAGCCCCGCCAGTGTTCCGTAGGCGGCATTATGGCCACGTCTTCGGTGACGCCAGTCTTGATTCCCACCTGTGGAGCAGCAGCTGGCGTTTCCCCGGCAAGCGTCCCCTGGAGGGCTGCTCTTGGAACGCCGTATGCGTTGTAAACCCCATATACCTCGTTTCTGGTTGAGATGGCGTCTTTGATTTCCGTGAGCATATTTCCTAGCGCACCCGCATCAGTGCCTGCATCTTCCCTGCTCGTCATTCTGGAAGCGAGCGCGGCCAGCATATCCGTGTGTGCATCCCGGAGCTTTGAGATCGCCGTGCCCTTGTCCACCTTCGTGCCTGTGGTGCCCAGCACCAGGGCTGCGTTGTAGGCTGTCAGCCCTGCGGCATCTGCCTTCGAGGGCGCGCCCTTCATGAGCAGCTGAAGCATCTGCCAGGTCTGGACTGTGTTGTGCGCGAGCTGCTGGACGTTTTTGTCATCCGCAGGGTCATAGCCGGCCTGGATTCTTGCAAGCAATTTTTGTGTCGCTACGTCCGTCGCAGTTACCTGTGGTGCGCTTTTAATCCCATTCACCATTTTTAGTCACCTCATGGAGTCATGCTGTGAATGCTACTGGTGATTGGGCAGAACTATTATTAATGTCTTGCCCCCCGGCTGTTCCGAGGAAAAAGGCGCCTCCTGCAGCGACTGCCGCAACGCGCGCCCCCAATCTCATTTTCATCCTTCCACCTCCTCTGATTTTCCACCTTGTTAATGTCACCTTGGAGTTTCAGCTGCCATCTGCGACGTCGGCAGCAGTGCCGGCGTTACTAACAGGGCTGCGTGGGTCGCCTCCCCGTATTTGGACACGCTGCTGGCTGCCGGGCTCTGCAACTTGAGGCTTTTGCTTCCGCTCATCGCATCGCCGCCTCCTGACTTTGTCAGGGCAGCTATGTTGACAGCGACGTCCTTCAGCGTGGCAGGCACCACATAGCACACCGCGTCCAGGTTCCTGTACAACAGGTCGTCCACAATGGGTTCGTCTCTTTTTCCCACGCGGTAAAGCACGTTCTCAGGCTTTACCCTGCCGTCCGCTTCTGTTATTTCCCTGAATGCAGCGCCATGCGTGGCCGTCAGGCCTGTCGCCTTCACCCGCACCAGCGCCCTGCCCATGTTCTTGCCGTCTGTGGTGATGACATTGTTCATGACAACGCCGATGTACAGATCCGCCGGGTCCTTGGTTTTCTCGTATTTCGGATTGCGTACGTAGTACCTCTCGTTGTACCTCTCATACCAGAAGTAATTGAACCTCATCGGCTTGTCAGGATACATTTCCGCATATTGTGCACTGCTGAGTGTTCCGGTCGCGTCTGTGACGCTGAGGTTGACCGGGCATGCGGAGACATACTCGCCGCTGGTCCGCAGGTCTCTTGTTATCGCGACATCGGTGACAACAAACTTCGTCATCGGCTCAGGCGGGGGCGGCGGGAAGTTGATGTTCGACAGGCTCGGTATCGCCTGCTCCACGGACATTATCGCCTGCTGGGGATTCCTCGAAACCTGGCCCTTGTACAGGTTCTGGTCCTGCATGCCCATGTACTGCTCGCGGAGCTTGTGTGCCTCCTCAAGCGCCTGCTGTGCCCTGACGACGAAGTACTTCCTGGGATTGTCGGACTTGGCGAAGCGGACGATGGGCACCATCTGCTCCTTGCCCTGACTGTCCACCACTGACACCGAGCCTTTCAGCGCCGTTTCGAGCTCTTTTATCCTTGCATCGTAAACTTTCATCAGCACGGCGTTTGCCATCCTCAGCTGCTCTTGCTGCGTGATGTTAGTGCCGTATCTCAGTGAGACGGCGCGCGCCTGCTCCCTCAATACATCGACGGGGAGGGGCTGCAGGTGGATTGTGTCGGTGGCGAGCATCTCCTGCCTGCTAAGCTCGTTGTTGACTGCGCCCAGCGGGTCATTTTCGACTTCTGTGGCCTGGTGGGGCGCATTGGCCTGGTTGCTGTTCTGGTCCGCTCTCTCAACAGTCGTCCTCGGCCTGTGGGTAGCCAGTATCATGTCTTTCCTGGCGACGTTGGGGGAGAGGACGAAGTACGCGTCGTTCACCTCTGCTGGTGCAAAGAGGCCCGTGAATGCCGGGTCGCTAAGCACCCTGATGTAGCCTGCCTCTGCCTTCACGGCGGCTGCCCAGGCTGCGTTCCGGTCCGTTCGTTCCGCTCCCCTGAGCGCTTCAAAGCTAAGCTCCACTTTCTTTGCCGCTGCCTCGTCCCTGACATCTGTCACGTCCTTCTTTGCAATTCCGCTGCGGTATATAACCTCGTATCTCGCGTGCACCTCGGTGCTGGCCAATGCCGCCGGGGCGAAGATGTGTATGGCGTCGTCTGCGAGTGTTCTCTGGAAATCCCGGTAGTAGGCGCCATTGGTCTCAGGGCGTGAGAACGCCCATCTGAACTCCTGCTTGGCGGCGGTTATCTTTGCCTGTGCCCGGGTGACATCTGCGCCGGTCACCTTCGTATTGCCTATTGACGTTCTGTTTGCCGCCCACAGCTCTGCCTCCCTTATGGCGAGTATGTCCAGTGCTATTTTCCAGTAATTATCGGCAAGGGCGACCCTCCCGTCCCTTCCGGCGTCCGTTTCAGCCTTCAGATATACCGGCTTGTAATTCAGCCATGCCTCTGCTGTGACTGCGAGCACATCGTCTGCGGCGCCTGGCTTTACCACTTCCAGCGCATGCCGCAGGATGAACTCCGCATCTTCAAGCCTGCCGGCAATGATATTTTCCGACGGGTGCTTGATGTGCGCGTACAACATTTTGTAGTCATTTTCATAGAGTATCCTGGCGGCCCTGACAGTCCCTATGGCATTTATGGCGCTTTCGTTGGCCTCGTTAACAGGCGCCAGCTTATACGCATGGCGGTACACATCGAAAAGCGCGTCTTGATATTTCCATATCGGGTTGCGCATGAGCGCAGCCATTACATTCTGCTCAGAGCTTACGGTGTCACCGGTGGCTACCCTGTACTGGGAGATGAGGAAGTTACGGAGTTCCTTGGAATAGGAAGCATAGGGATTGAAGGCGGTCGCTGGGTTGGGGTCTGCCAGCACTGCAGCGGCTGTTGCATATTCCTTCCATGCGTCCAGCCTCTCGGTCATGGGGACGTTGACTTTGTCGAACATCGCATTCGTATAAGACCACATGGCCATGAGGGCGTTGATTTCGCGGTTCTCCACCTCGATGGCCATCTCCAGGTCCGAAACCTGGGTGTAGGAAAGATTCCCCTTGAAATTATTCAGAAGGTTCGTGATCTGTTTCCGCCTGTTGTTCACTGCAAGTTCCAGGTCCTCCCTTCCGTTGTGGACGCCCCGTTGGGACGTGTGGTAGAATCTTTCGAGCTCGATTCTCTCCTTTTCCTTCTTGGACTTCGCAGTGGTGATGATTCCATAGGCGCTCTCTGCGTCCGTGAGGTCTGCCCGGCTGGGGGCGCTCTTTAAGGCGGCAGATGACCTGTCAAGCACCTGGATGAGCGTCTGGGCCCTCTGCGCGAGCCCGGCCTGCTCCCGCTCGTAGATGTACTTTGCATAAACGTATCTGGATGTGTCCGTATCCCCCTTCTCCAGTCTGTCGGTGGCTTCGTTGAGTGCGCCGTACATCGCCCCGGCAGGGGTTTCAGTTTCCAGTACCGTCAACCGGCTGGCATCCGGCTTTCTGAACGGCTTGCCTCCGGCCAGCAACGGCACCTTGATGTACAGGTTCGCTACGTTTTGCGCGAGGGTCCTGATGCTTGCGCTCGCTGTCTCACCGATTAGGCGCTGGAGCCTGGCCAAGTCGGTGTAAATCGCCCTCTCGAGTTCGGTCGCCTCCGCGGGCTTCAGCTGCGCATCGCGAATTGCAGCATCGGTCCTTCGTTTCTGCATTGCAGCGAGCGGCGTGGCGAACTGCCTCGCGTACTTATCGTAGTCCCCTATGCATCTGAGACTGCCTGCTACGGCCGCTGCGTTCGCGGGGTGGATGGCAAGCTCCTTCTGATAGCTGACTAATTCGTCGTGTATCTTCTTCGCATTGGCCCTCGTCTGGGAGTTGACGGTCGAGGCGGCGGCTATGAAGGCTGTATTATCAATAATCGTCTGGACTAAGTCACGCTGGGCCTCGGTGAGCGTCTGCACAGGCAGAGGCGCGGTCCTGATGGTCTCGGGGCGCGCAATAACCGGCGGCGGTAGCGCTACCACGGTTTCCTTCTTCGTGATTTTCGCTCCTGCAACAGAGGGTGTTTC
>CAYZNP010000019.1:0-11188 GCA_964479815.1 Microcaldota archaeon | reverse complement strand
CCAGCATGCCGCTGAACGCATACATCCCGGTCCAGCTCTGCGGCGCGCCGATGATAGGTAGCACCACTTGCCCGCCGTGGGTATGGCCGGCCAGCAACAGGTTGTAATTCCAGTCCGCGATGCATTCCGGCTCGTGCAATAGGTAAATCCTATAATCTGCAGCTGGAAGTGTGCCGGGCGGCTTCGTCTTTCCTGCCCAGCAGTCGTCCAGGCCCACTATAAGGACGCGCTTCCCATCCGCCGCCACTTCGTCATACCCGTTTTTGAGGACCCGGAAGCCTGCGGCCTGGAGTTTGCTGGTTACCGTGCCGGCTGCCGCCTGGCTGTAGAGGCCATCGCCGAGGCTTGAGACGTTGTAGCCTTCCGCGCTGAAGTTGGCCTGCGCCTTTTCCTTCAGTTTCATCTGCGAGCCGGCGAAATCTATGGCCGCTAGGTAGTCGTGGTTGCCCAAGATTGCGTATTTCCTGCCTTTGAGGCCGGATAGGGCGTCCAGATACTGGGCATCTGTCTCATTCTCAAGGATGAAATCCCCGCTCACCAGGACCATGTCCGGGTTGAGCTTGTTGACTTCGCTGACGATGTATTTTATGTAATCGTAGTTCGCGCCGCGGACGTGGAGGTCGGCGAGGAAAACCACCCGGGCCGGCGCGCCGTCGACGCTGAGGCGTGTGATTGAATAGGAACGCGGCTCTATGAAAACCGAGTAGGCGAGCAAATCCCCTAAAAGCAAAAACGCCGCAACGGCGATAACCGATATCCTTTCACTGCTTTTCATCCGCACCAGCTTACCCACCATAAAAATATAAACTACGGCGCAGAAGGCAGGGCATGGATCTCGTAATATTCACGCATCCAGACAGGAAAGGAAGCCACAATTCAGCGGTCCTGAAATACGTCCAGAGCAAGCTTGGAGTGGGCGGGAACGAGGTTAAGGTCCTGGACCTTTACGCGGAGAGATTCGACCCGCTTCTCAGGGTCGTGGAGGAGGCGCGCGGCGACGGGACGAAATACTCTGAGGAGATGAAGAAATACCAGGACCTCATCGCCAAGGCCAAGCGGCTGGTTTTCATCTACCCGGTGTGGTGGTATAACATGCCGGCCATACTCAAAGGATTCGTGGACCGGGCATTCACGGCCGGCTTCGCATATGAGCTCGCGGCATCAGGCAAGGGCGATGCAACGATGGCGCCGCTGCTCAAAGACAAGAAAGCCGTCGTGATAAGCACTTTCGGTTTTGGCAGCGAAAGGTATGAATGGTACGGCAGGGCGCCGGAACTTGCCCTTGACAGGGCCGTGCTGGAGGCCTGCGGGATGAAAGTCACTAGGATAAACTGGTTCAACGTCCGGCCTGGGATAGGCATGCCGGACGATGTCAGGAAAAGAATAGATGAGGCATTGGGGTGAACATATGAGATTGTTGATTATAGCTTTGGCTACCCTGCTGGCTTTGCCGCTCGCATACGCGTCATGCAGCAGCGACTATGACCAGTGCATAACGAATTGCTGCTACACATGCGGCTCGACGCTGGGCACAGATGCCAATGGCGACCTGGTATGCAACGTTGGGACGGAAAGCAACCCGGATCAGGCATGCATAAACGCGTGCTTGCCATGTTCCAGTGCCTACCAGCAGTGCGTTGCGAATGAAGGCGGCGCCAGCTTCGGCACGAGCGCGTCATGCTGCGGCCCAAGCGCATTGCTGCTGGCCGTGCTTGGCGGCGCTGCATTCGTGAGAAGCAGAAGGTAGGGGCTACATGAGCATTTAAAATTCTTTAAGGATAGATAGGGTCATGAAAACACACATTTTGTTTCTGGTTTTGCTGGTTTCGTCGGCTTTTGCAGCCAGCGGGGACGTAAGCACCCAATGCCAGCAGGGATGCTGCGAGCAGTTTGACGGAACGTGGAGCGGCGGCTACTGCAGCGGCTATTCCAGCTCGGCGTCTTATTCGTCCTGCGTGCAGACGTGCGAGCAGATTGCAGGTGGGACGCTTAGCTGCTGCGGCCCAAGCGCATTGCTGCTGGCCGTGCTTGGCGGCGCTGCATTCGTGAGAAGCAGAAGGTAGGGGATTTATGGGGAACCCGTTTTCACTAGCGGTCATGGCTATTTCCGGCGGGAGGCTGCTGTGGAACCCGGCCAGCCACGCCTTAAGGGAGATGGCAAAACCGGACGAACAGACCACGGAGTTCGGCAGCCCTAATTACGTAACAGAGGTGCGCTCGCGGAGCGCCAAGTTCACCGAAATCGTCTTCGAGCCGTCAACGCAGCACCGCGAGACGCTGGCGAAGGTTTCAGAATATCTCAAAGACAGGGGGCTAATCGTCGTCGACAGGACAATGTGCCAGAGGACGGGGTACAAAACCAACATCAGGCTGCTTGTGACTGAGCGATATGCACGGTTGGCATACATGTGGGGCAAGATGCTTTTCCTGCCTGAGAAGGAGGTCAAAGAGCCGGATTTCCACATAGTTGACGTCCCTGAATGGCCGGAACGGAAAATACTGGTTGACCCCAACTCGTTCACCACTTTCATACTGGGCTCTGACTACTGCGGCGAGATAAAGAAGGCCGGCCTCCGCATGATGATGTACGCGCACAAGAAAAAGCGCGGCGGGCTGGGGCTGCATGCCGGCTCCAAGATCCTCAGGGTGCGCGATTCGGCGAGCGGGAAGCTGGTCGACAAGGGCGTGCTGCTTTTTGGGCTGAGCGCGACGGGCAAGACGACGCTGACGTGCCATCACCACTGGGTGGACGAGAAGGCAGGAGAGCTGGTGCGCATACGGCAGGACGACATCGTGCTGCTGAACAGGGACTGCTCTGCCATGGGCACCGAGAACAACTTCTACATAAAGACCGACGGGCTGGAGCCGAAATCCCAGCCGCTCCTCTACAAAGGGGCCACCTCGCCGAACGCCATACTGGAGAACGTGAAGGTGGATGTGGGGCACGGAGGAAAGGTGGACTTCTTCGACTCGAGCATAACGTCCAACGGCAGGGGCGTGGTCATAAGAAAAGAGCTGGATTTCACGGATGATGAAATCGACCTTGAGAAGGTCGATATGATAGTGTTCATAACCAGGCGGAAGACCATCGTGCCGCCTATTGCCAGGCTGACAAGGGAGCAGGCAGCGGCGTTCTTCATGCTTGGCGAATCAGTGGAGTCGTCAGCCGGGGACCCAGCACAGGCCGGCAAGCCGCTGCGCGTGGTGGGAACGAACCCGTTCATAATCGGGTCTTATGAGGAGGAGGGCAACCGGTTCCTGGAAATCCTCAGGGCAAACCCGCACATCAGATGCTACCTCGTGGACACCGGCCATTTCGGCGCGCGCCCGGGTAAGGACGAGGGCAAGAAGATAACGGTATACGATTCAGCTAGGTTGCTGGCTAATGCAGCGCGCGGGACCATAGAATGGAAAAAAGACCCTGACTGGGGCTATGAAGTGGCTGCATGGGCAGGCGATGTTGACCTGCAACCCTTCAGGAGCTCTGAGTATTACAGCGCAGAAGAATATGGCAGGCTTACCGAGGAGCTGAGGCAGGAGAGGCGTGCGTGGCTGGGGCAGTTCAAGGGCCTGAACAAGGAGATACTTGGAGCTATTTAGCGCTATCCTAGCGGCCGGCCGGTTCAGCCTTTCCAGATTACTTCCTCCTTTTTCTTCTTGTAATTCACGTACCGCGCATGGGTGAAAAGCAGGTCGCTGAGACGGTTGAGGTAGCTGATTATGCCCGGATTCACCTTCTTCTTTTCCTTATTGGAGAGCAGCACTACCTGCCGCTCGGCACGCCTGCAGACAGTCCTGGCGAGGTGTAGCAGGGATGCGGTCTTGCTGCCGCCTGGGATTACGAAGTGCTTCAGTGGCGGAAGCTCGGACCACAGGGTGTCGATCTCCTTCTCCAGGTCGCTGACACGTGATGGTCTTATGCACTTTTTGCCGCCGGCGAGTTCCGAGCCTATGGCGAAGAGGTCTTTCTGGATGCGTGAGAGCGAAGCGGACACGCCTTCAACGTCGCTGAAGGCGATAACTATCCCCAGGGCTGCATTCAGCTCGTCCACGCTGCCGTAAGCCTCCACGCGCGGGTCGTCCTTCGCCACCACTGAGCCGCCGAGGAGCGATGTCTGCCCCCGATCGCCGAATTTTGTGTAAAGTGCCATGAAACCCTTTTTCCATTGTGCTTTAAATCGGTTTTTGCGTGGGAGGGCAGAGTATTTAAATGGTTTCTGCTCACAACATACATTCATGCTTTTTTACACTAAAAACGCGCGCTCGGAACCCAGAGAAAGGGCGAAGGTGCCGTTCTGGCAGGCAGTAAGATTCTGGCCTGGAAGCAACGGCGGGCCGCTTTACAGGGCACTCATAGCGCATTATGCAAACAGGGAGCTGGACCGGGAGCGGAAAAACCGCGAAGGCAAAGGCTTTGCGGCTCTTGTAAAGGCGGTAGACAGGCGCCTGAACAACCTTGAAAACGGCAGGGGCGGCTACACCCGCATGCATTCGCGCGAGGCTGCCACCCTGACCGGGACACAATTAATAGAAGCGGCGGAACGCGGCCGCCCAGAGGCACACGTGGAGGAACTTGCCGAGACTGTGGCGGCAGCGTACATGCACGATGGCGGCAAGACCGCCCTGCCCGAGGCTCTTCTCGCCAAGGAATGCGGCATAAAGATATTATGGCTGAAGTTACTGGTAGGTATCAACCTAAGCGTCGTGGAACTGAGCACGTTGCGTCACGAGCACCAGCGCATCGGTAGCGACATCATAAGCATTTACTGGGACCGCAACGACCACACTGATGACGCCGCACTTAGCAGGGCTCAGGACGTGGTACTGGACCACCATGTGAGCTACAACGGCCTGGACACCACACACCCCAGCTACCCCGCGGGTAAGCGGGGGATGGACCTTCCATTCCACTGCCGCATCGCCAAGACTGCTGACTTCCTGTCTGCGGTGCTGCCCAGGAAATACAGGACGCACCACCACCAGCAGTGGATAACTGAAATGGCGCATGCAATGGCGTATGCCGTAGCGGTATCAGGCACCGAGCTGGACCCGCTCACCGTGAGCTGCCTGCTGACAGGCATGTACAACATTGAAGCCAAAGACGCTGATTCGCTTGTGGACAGGCTGAGGTACAAGGGCGAGCAGAAAAATCTGCAGGACATGGATTTTGTCAAAGGATACGTCATGGGGGACGTTGGAGGGGACCGGGGCTTTATCGAAGTAATGAAAAGGCGTGCCCATGCTAAAATCGCCCGATACACGGATACGATATGCACCGCTGTCGAAAAAAAGTTCGGCATCGAAATCGCCCCCGACTTCCCGAAATGAGCAAAAGTTAAATAGGCACGCCTGTTTATCTAGCCCATGACACTGATTGAGGACTTCGCGCTGCTCGAGAAGCACGGCTTCACCCTCCTTCCTTATAAGCTCGCGAAAAGCGAGAAGGAAGCGGTTGACGCAGCCAGGAAGATGGGCTACCCGGTGGCCCTGAAGATAGTCTCCCCTGAGATTGAGCACAAGACTGACGTGGGCGGGGTCAAGGTCAATATCAGGAACGACGAATCTCTTGCACTTGCCTACAGGGACGTGGTGCAGAGCGCCGCTGGCAAGAAGATTGATGGGGTGCTCGTCCAGAAGATGGCCCGCAAGGGCGTGGAACTCATTATCGGCGGGAAGAAGGACCCGCAGTTCGGGCACATGATGGTGCTGGGGCTCGGCGGCATATACGTGGAGATATTCCGCGATGTGAGCGCCAGGATATGCCCGCTCATCAGCAGCGACGTGGAAGAGATGGTGTCGGAACTCAAGTCCCATCCGCTGCTTGAGGGTGCAAGGGGCAAGAAGCCCATAAACAAGAAGGCGCTGCAGCAGCTGATCCTCAAGGCGTGCAATTTCATGCAGAAGGAGGACATAAAGGAGATGGACCTCAATCCGGTGGTTTTCGACGACCAGGGCTGCGACATCGTCGACGCGAGGTTCAGCAGGTAATCACATGAAGAAGATGCTGCAGAGACTGAAGCGGGTGGCCAACCCACGCTCAGTTGCCATAGTGGGCGCATCGCCCACGCAGAACAAGATAGGCAACGTAGTGCTGCGGAACTTCCTGGACGCGAAGTTCCCTGGGAAGGTCTACCCGGTCAACCCGAAGCACACCGAGATGTACGGCCTAAAATGCTACGCCAAGGTGAGTGATATCCCAGGAAGCGTGGATTGCGTCATCGTGGCCACTCCTGCTGAGACTGTGCCGGGCGTAGTAGAGGACTGCGCTGTGAAGAAGGCCGGCGGTGTGCTGATACTCAGCGGGGGATTTGAGGAGGTTGGAAGAACCGACCTGGCCAGGAGGATAAAGGAGGTAGCTGATGCAAACGGCATGCCTGTGGTCGGGCCCAATTGCCTAGGCATATACAATCCATACACCAAGCTGGACAGCGTTTTCCTGCCTTCATATAAACTGGAACGACCGAAGCCAGGCAATATCGCATTCGTGACCCAGAGCGGCGCGGTCGGCTCCACAGTGATGGACCTGGCTGCCTTTTATGGCCTGGGTTTCTCCAAGTTCATATCCTACGGGAACAGCACAGTACTTGATGAAAGCGATTATTTGGAGTTCCTCATGCACGACAAGGAAACTGAGATAATAATCCTCTACATAGAAGGCGCCAAGGACGGCAGGCGGCTTCTTGAGACGATGAAGAAGGTGAACAAGGTAAAGCCCATAATAGCGCTCAAAGCTGGCCGCGGCATGGGTGGGCAGGCCGCCGCACGTTCGCACACAGGCAACATCGCAGGCAGCTACCTGGCGTACCAGGCAGCGTTCAAGCAGGCCAAGGTGACCGAAGCCGATGGCATAGGTGAGGTTTTCGACATCGTCAAGATATTCGATCAGCCTAAGCCAAAAGGTAACCGGACGGCGGTCATAACCAATGGCGGCGGCATGGGGGTCCTGACCACAGACGCCATAGAAAGCGAAGGGCTCGCAATGGCGCAGTTCAGCAAGGAAAGCGAAACGGAGTTGCGCAAGATCCTGCCAGCCTACGGCAACGTCGCCAATCCGCTGGACCTTGTTGCGGATGCTGGTGTGGAGGCATATGCGAAGGCGATTGACGCTCTCATGAAGGATCCAGGCGTTGATGCTCTCATCATTGTTGTGCTGCTCCAGACCCCACCCATTGACGAGCGCATAATACACGTGCTCGCAGCTGCGGCCAGCAGCAAGATAAAACCCATCGCTACCGTGTCGGTCGGCGGAACGTACACCGAAAGCTACAGGAAGGTTTTAGAAAGCAAGGGCGTGCCGAGCTATAATTCGCCACGCGCGGCCGTGAAGGCGATGGAACGGTTCATTATTTATTCTAAATATTGTGAGCAGTTGGGCAAGAAATAGGGGTTGGAGTGGGGGCTAACTTCCACTAATAATTTTTTGTTGTTTGTTTTTAAATTTATGTAACTATAGATACATAGCGACAAAAAATAAAATGGGGTGCGCGACACGCTTGTTATTTATATTTACGACATAAAAGCAGGTAACAAAAAAAGCTTCAACCGGGTAAAAAGGCTCTTCTACTACCACCTGAACCGGCTGCCGATCAAAAAGGAGCTATGGAAGACCAAATCAACACTGGCCGTGCAGCCAAAAATGGAGAAGACCCTGGATTCTTTTTTCAGGCGCTTCGGCAGGGCGGTCGTCGTCTACAAATCCTATTCGGAAAGCATAGAGCGGCTCTGATAAAAATAAACACTCTGATTAGTGGAAGTTTGGGGTCGGCCTCCTACAATTCCAACTCGCAGAGATACGCCTCGAAGCCAAGGCCGAACCGGTTCATGACCTCTGCCCTGACCTTCCCCAAAATGCCCAGCTCCTTGCCCTTGGAAGCCACGACACAGGAGACATCCTGTTCGAACAAATCCATTTTCTTTTTCTCCAGAACAAAATCAAAGCCCGCTTCTGTGGCCAGCGTCTGCAGATAACCCCTCATGTCCGAGAACTCCACCTTCCGGTCCATTACGCCAAAAATGAGCCTTTTCCTGTTGCCCGCGGGCGCCTGAACGAGCCCAATCTCGTAGAATTTCTGCGGCAGGCCCTTCATCTTGTTTATGGCGAACGTATCGAGCATGTCTGCGACGAGGTTCGGCCTTATGATGGTGAACTCTTCGGTCGATGGGTTTGCTATCTCGACGACCTTCCCCCCATAGCCGATGCGCTGCAGTTTCTCCCTGTTGGTAAGTATGAATGTCTTTATCTCCATAAATCCCATGCCAACCATGGCGGCATCCGCTCTCTCATATCCCCTGCTTATCTTCCCTGGGAAGAAGAAATCCGGTATGGTCGGCTTGAAGTTGTTATAGCCGTAAGCAATGGCTATGTCCTCCACTATATCCACGCTGCTCATGACATCTGCACGGTACGGCGGCACGACTGCATGGCCACTTTCGTACCCATAGCCCATTTTCCCCAACAGGCCGGCAACCTCCTTCTCTTTGAGTTCCAGCCCGAGTATGCCATTCACCTTCTCGAGTTCAAGTTTCACTCTCTGGGGGGCAAGTTCAGGAAGCAAGAGCGTTTCTTTGCCGCATTTCACAGCCACCTCGTATACCGCCCCTCCCATATCGGCGAGCGTGCATACGATTATGTTCAGGGCTGCCCTGCACACATGCGCATCCGTTCCAGTAACTTCTATGAAAACGTCCTTCGTCTCAATGCCCACCTTGCCGGTTTCTGCAGAATTGATGATTGGTATGAGCGACATTATCCTTCCTGCGGCGTCCCTATAGATCGGGTAGCGGTTGAGGTGCGCTATTACCTGGCCATAATCCTGCCCTTTCTTGTGCTGCCCGAGTATCTCGGCCGCGTTCATTTCCTTCTCATAGCCAAGAGGCACGAATCTTATGTCGCCCGGCTTCATTGTCGTGTAGCTGAGCGGGAATTTTATGGCTGCGATAGGATAGATTCCAAGAGCCAGCTTCTTCCGTTTCCTTCCTAGCGTGGCGTGGAGCTTCTCCTGGAGAAGAACCAGGTCGGTGATGCGCTGGTCGTTCAGTTCGAGGCCCCTTACGACAGCACAGGCCGTATGTGGCCGTATGCCGGCTACCGAAGGGTCCACAACGACTTCGTAACTGGATTTATTGGCTGTGTACTTGGGGTGCCCCTTGCCATAGTAGGCCCTGAGCGCCCGGGCAAGCCCTTCCATGGAATACCAATCGGGCCTATTGGGTGTGAGCTCGGTTATTACCTTCTTTGTCTCCTCTTCGTATTCCGAGGGCGCACCCAGCTCGCTGAGGCCGTTCACAATCTTCTCCAGCGGCAGGTTGACCAGGCGTTTCATGTCCTCATAAAGGTATTCGACTACGACCATGGAATCAGCTCTCCCGTGCCTTTATGGCCTTGGCCAGGTTCCTTACGTAGTCAGTATGGTACTCTTCATTAAGGCATGCTGTGCATAGCGGCAGGTCTAGCGCCTTCTTCAGGCCATCGAGCGAGACATAGGCGAGGCTGTCTGCTCCAAGGAACTTCCCTATCTCCTCGACGCTTTTCTTGTTCGCTATCAGCTCGCTGTAGGTGGACATGTCCACTCCATAGAAGCACGGAGCCCTCACCGGCGGGCAGGTTATGCGCAGGTGCACCTCTTTAGCGCCCACGCCGCGCACCAGCGAAACTATCTCCTTGAGCGTCGTGCCACGCACGATGCTGTCGTCCACCAGCACAACCGATTTTCCCCGCACTATCTCACGCACCGGGTTGAGCTTCAGTTTCACCGCGTCGATGCGCTTCTCCTGGTCCGGCATGATGAACGTCCTTCCTATGTACCTGTTCTTTATCAGGCCCTCCTCGCAGGGAATGCCCAGCACCCTCGCGTAGCTCTCAGCTGCTATGCGCGACGTGTCAGGCACCGGCACAACCACATCTGCCTTGGCTGGTGCCTCCTCCGCCAGGGCAGCCCCAAGCCCCTTCCTGGCCTCATACACGCTCCTGCCATTTATGGTTGAGTCAGGCCTGGAGAAATAGACGTATTCGAACATGCAGTGCTTCGGCTTCTCGGGCACGAGCTGCTGCCTTGTCACGCCCTTCCGGTCGATGACAATCAGCTCGCCGCCCTTCACCTCGCCCTTGTAGGGTATGCCGTTTATGTCGAGCGCGACGGTCTCGGAGCAGAAGCAGATGAAATCCCTGTTCTCGCCCCATACAAGCGGCCTTATGGCATGCGGGTCTCGGAACACTACGAACTTCCCATCGACTATGGCCGCGTCTGAGTATGACCCCTCCGCGTTTTTCATCACATCCCTGACGCCGGCTTCGATGCCCTTGGTGCGGTGGAGCAGGAACGCGATTGATTCGGAGTCCACCGTGCTGGTATACTTATAGCCCTCGGCCTCCAGCTCCTTCTTCAGATCGTCATAATTCGCTATGTGGCCGTTGTGCGCGGTCGCAATATCCCCGAACACCGACGGCTGCACGTCGCACATGCGGCACTCGCCGAGGGTGGGGTAGCGCGTGTGGCCGATGCCCATGTAGCCTCTGGCCTCCAGATCCTCAGGCTTGAATATCTGGTCAACCAGGCCGATGCCCCTCCGGGCGTCTATGTTGCTGCCGTCGAACACCGCAAAGCCAGCCGCGTCCTGGCCGCGGTGCTGGAGCGCCATGAGCGCCTTGTAGAGGAGCGGTGCGACCTGCTTGCCCGTTTTCGAGTAGATGCCGATTACGCCGCATTCCTCGTGTTTCTCATTAAAGTAGTGATTGGTGATTTTGATTACCATACGAATACTATGGATGAACTGTTTTTAATTTTTTGCAGAACTAGGCGCAATGCTGGCTTTGCTAGCCGCATACAACGTCCGGTGCCGAACCCACCCCCCTAACTCTTTTAAACCGTCCCCGACAATAGGGCTCCGGTAATTCTTATGAGGAAAGTCGCAATCATAGGGGCTGGCATGACCGCCTTCGGCGAGCACTGGGAAATCGGCTTCCGGGACCTGGTGGTCGAAGCTGGCGTCAAGGCAATCGCTGACGCGGGCATATCAGGGGACAGAATAGACGGCGGCTTCGTCGGCACCATGGCATCAGGCCGGCTCATAGGCCAGGAGCACATCGGCGGCCTGCTCGCCGATTACATGGGGCTCAATCCAATCCCCATCACACGCGTGGAGGGCGCCTGCGCATCGGGCAGCCTCGCACTCCGTCAGGGCGTCATGG
>CAYZNP010000018.1:0-12275 GCA_964479815.1 Microcaldota archaeon | reverse complement strand
CGCTAACTATATAAAAATAAAGGTATATAAAATGAGCATGGCCGAACCTCCCATCGACCCAGTGCCCAGCCCTGAGGCGCACACAGGCAAGAGCGCACCGCCCATACAGTCCTTCTCCTATCTCGAGCGCATGGTAACGAAGCCCACCTGGAAAGAGATACTGCTCGACCTCATCGCGTCCGACAGTGTGGATCCCTGGAACATCGATCTCGTGGTGCTGTCCGACGCCTTCCTGAAAAGGGTGAAGGAGATGGAGAAGCTGGACTTCGTGGTGCCTGCCAACGTCATCCTCGCGGCGGCCATACTGCTCAAGTACAAGAGCAACTACCTGAAGTTCCTCAACTACCAGTCGGAATTGCCAGAGTTCCTGCCCGACACGGACGTGGCAGGCGCCGGGGCGGAACAGCTGCCGGTGCTCACGCTTTCGTCGCGCATCCCGCCAAAGAGGCAGATAACCATCGACGACCTGCTGGTCGAGATGGAGCGCATAATAAAATACGATACGGGCGAGCGCGTCACCGTGCCCCGCGGCTCGATTGTCGAGATGGTCGACCTGGAGCTGCCCGAGCACAACATCGAGCACGACCTGGCCGACGTGCTGGACCGCGTCAGGGCCGGCACGGACAGTGAGGGCTGGTCGCTATTCTCGCGGCTCACGGACGGCTGCGACCTGCGGAAGACCGTGTATACGCTCCTGTGCCTGCTCCACCTCACGCAGAACGAAAGCGTGATCCTCCGCCAGGACGAGTTTTTCGGCGAGCTTTTCATACGGCTGCCCGCTGGCCGGCCGGCCACCGCCTGATTTTTAAACTGTTTCATAAGATAGTAATTTATGGCTAATTTGGCCGCAAAAGATGTTTTCAACAGCTACGGGCATGTCCTGCAGCCGTTCCGGCGCATGCGCCTGGCGAAGAGCCTGCCCTACAGGGAGCTCGTTGAGGCCGTGTGGAGAAGCCGGACTGATACCTCGGAAGCTCTCAGGCTAAATCTCACGCCCGGCACGAAGGTGCTGGCTCCTGCAGACATGCGGCTGGAAAAAGTGACAGGAGGCCAGGATGGTTCGGCCACGGTCGTTTTCACCAACCGCAAGTATGAGTTTACCTTCTACCACCTCGCTTTTATCGACGGCTTGTCTAGCGGCGCTATGATAAAGGCCGGCAGCGTCATAGGCGTCGTGAAGGATGCGCAGCCCGGCGATCTCGTTGAGACGCCGTCCTTGCATCTCATGGTGACGCGAAAGAGTTCTGGGATGGTCGTGGATGCGATGAAGCTGGTAGAGAAGGCGAAAATCCTGCCGCCGTTCATGCCAAAGGGGTTTGATTGACATGCAGCGCGTGGCAATGCCGCCTTCGCCAGAACTGGTGCAGAAGGCGCGCGAATGGTCGAAGAATAAGCCGGGCTCGACACTGCGCATCCTGACCATGAAAAACATGACCCAGCGTGTCGTCGTCCTCTTCCGGGCCAAGTCGTTTGAGCGCGAATGCCCGCACTATTACGACCCGGAGCTCGATCGGGCAAGCCCGATGGGCGAATATCCAAACCTGGGGAAGGGGCTCATCGACTCGTCCGTGCTGTATAAGGAATCAGAATACGAGAGAAGCCTGGACGCGTTCAAGAATTACCAAGTCCTGCTCGGAGGCGGGATGGTTGTCAGCAGTGACCCTGGGAAGACGGTATAAAAAGAGAAAAACTAAAATTATAAAATAAAAAAATTCAGGAGATTATCGTCGCGCCTGGCTTGGCTTTCGGCTTCGACTTCACTATCTTGACGTTAGAAGGCGTCAGGATTATCATGTCGTTGGAAAGCAGCGCTATGTCGCCGTTTATCTTTCCCGAGTGCACCTTCAGCTTCGATACGATGCCCTTGAGCCTGTTCGGCTGCTTTGAAAGGGGAATCACGTTCAGGATTATGATGTTCTTCGAACCAAGCTCTTTCAAAACCAGGTCCGCGTCACCCTCGTTCCTCAGGTCAACCCTCTTTACGTAGAAATCCGCTGGAGGGCTTACCGCATCGCCTTCTGCTGACTGCATCACTTCTTCCAAGTCAGGTACGTCCGATTGTTCGCCTTTTCCCAATATCTTGTCAAAAAGTCCCATTATATCACCGTTGCATGGAGTGCTTTTCTATTCATTCAATAGTGCAATTACTTTTATATATGTGTGTGTCCGCCGAACGGGCGCCTGCGGCAGGCCTGCGGTTGCGCCTGCTTTTTAAACATTTACTTATCCTATCTGGTCAGAGCTGTTTTTCTTCAGATACAAAAAGGTGAACATGAATGGTTGAGATGCAATCGGTTTTGCTGGCGCTGGTAGCCGGCATCCTCGCGCTGGTCTACGCAGCGTACCTCTCCTACAGGGTGGTGCGCTCGCCCGCAGGCAGCCAGAAGATGCAGGACATATCAAGGGCCATACAGGAGGGTGCGAACGCCTTCCTCATGAGGCAGTACAAGACGCTCGCGCCAATCGTGGTCGTGCTCCTGCTGGTCATAGCGGTCGGTGTAGGCGTGCAGACCGCCCTGGCATTCCTAGCAGGCGTGCTGTCGTCAGCGCTCGCGGGCTACGTGGGCATGCAGGTCTCCGTGCGCGGCAACGTGCGCGTGGCAGAGGCAGCCAAGGGCGGCATCGCCCAGGCGCTGTCGGTCGCCTTCAAGGGAGGTGCTGTAACCGGCATGGCGCTGGTCGGCCTCGGCCTGATAGGCGTCGCGTCGCTTTACTTCCTCTTCGGCAACCTGATGCCGCTCATAGGCTACGGGTTCGGCGCTTCGCTCATCTCATTGTTCGCGCGTGTCGGAGGCGGCATATACACCAAGGCCGCGGACGTCGGCGCTGACCTGGTGGGCAAGGTCGAGAAGGGAATACCAGAGGACGACCCGCGCAACCCTGCGGTCATAGCAGACAACGTCGGCGACAACGTGGGCGACTGCGCAGGCATGGCAGCGGACGTTTTCGAATCATTCGTTGTCACAATCATCGCAGCGATGCTCATCGGGCTTTCGCTCGGCACCAGCAACATGTTCATCCAGATTCCGCTCGCAATCGCGGCGCTCGGAGGCATTTCCGGCGTGGTCGGCTCGCTGTTCGTGTCCATAGGTAAGGACAACAGGATAATGCCTGCCTTCTACAAGGGCCTTCTTGCAACCGCGCTGGTCATGCTCGTGCTGTCCTACCTCTACCTGACCAACAATGCAGCCGGGCTGGGCATAGCCGCGACATCCCTGTTCGCCACGGTCATAATAGGCGTAGTCGTTACGCTGCTCCTGTTCATGATAACGGAGTACTATACGGCGACCGAGCACAAGCCGGTGCGTGATGTCGCGACCGCGGCGAAGACCGGCGCAGGCACCAATTTGATAGCAGGCCTTGCGGTGGGCATGGAAGCGACCGCATTGCCGGTGCTGGTCATCGTGGGCGCGATACTCGTGTCCTACATGGCAGCAGGGCTTTACGGCGTCGCCCTTGCGGCGGCAGCGATGCTCTCGCTTAGCGCGATGATAATAGCCATCGACTCATACGGGCCGATAACCGACAACGCAGGAGGCATAGCAGAGATGTCAGGCCTTCCGGACAAGGTCAGGAAGGTCACAGATGCGCTCGATGCGGTGGGCAATACCACCAAGGCGACGACAAAGGGATATGCGATAGGCGGCGCAGCGCTGGGAGCGCTCGCGCTCTTCGTCGCGTACGCTGAGGCGGTGCACCTGACGGTGATAAACCTGCTCTCCCCGGCGGTCGTGATAGGCGTGTTCATCGGCGCGATGCTGCCCTTCCTGTTCTCCAGCTTCCTGATGCTGGCGGTCGGACGAGCCGCGTTCCAGATAGTCGAGGAGGTCCGCAGGCAATTCAGGGAAATCAAGGGCCTGATGGAAGGCACCGGCCGCGCTGATTACGCCAAGTGCGTGGACATATCCACGGCTACGGCGCTGCGCGAGCTGGCCGTTCCCGGCCTCCTGGCAGTGCTCACCCCACTGGTGATCGGGCTGGTGTTCGGGCCTGCCGCGCTCGGCGGGCTGCTTGCCGGAGTCATAGCGAGCGGGCTGATGCTCGCGCTCATGATGACCACTTCGGGCGCAGCCTGGGACAACGCCAAGAAATACATAGAGCTTGGCAACTTCGGCGGCAAGGGCAGCGACACCCACAAGGCGGCGGTGGTCGGCGATACTGTCGGCGACCCGCTCAAGGACACCGCAGGCCCGGCGCTGAACGCGCTAATCAAGGTCGTGAACACGATTTCGCTGGTATTCGCAGGCCTGATAGTCGCCAAGAGCCTGAACATACTCTGATTTTTCTTCTTTTTTCACTTTTCATTTTTTCTTTGCTCGCCATCTTTCAGAAACATTCTTGAAAGCTCCTGCATCAATTCTCGTTTTAAATCAGGATCCCGCAAAATTGCCAATTCTCTCAGGTAAGTTGCCTTGTCCAGAGTTGGCTTGATTAAACGAGCATATGCTTCCGGGCTAAGCACCGCACCCAAACGGTCGGCCAGTTCTTTTGCAGCGGTTTCTAACTGCTCTGCCCTCTGCACTAATGCTTTCGGGTCTGCGATGTCAACCAGCAGCGCGGTCGCTTCGCCAAGCGAACTTCGTTCGCTAGTTCCCAAAGAGCTTCGCTCTTCAGGACGGCCAATCAACGCCACCCCCCCAGAATCCCCGGACCAGTAGTCAGCGTAGACGATACGCTCGTCGCCGGCGCTGCCGAAGCAGCTGAAGCCGCGGACCAGGGAGCCGCTAAATTTATCATACTGATGACGCACGAGGTGAAGAGCATCCGGATCGTAACTACTACTTTTCCGACCATTCGGAATGGCAAATTGATTCCCGTCAGGCACGTACCAGCCGTTTTGAAGAGGCAGGTCTATGCTAACCTCTGATTCGCCTTCGTTCCAGGCTTTCGCTTTTGTCGCACCTCCATCATACCTCATAGAGGTCGCTGTTCTGGCAGGCAGGAATCCCCTGACGTTTTCCCAGTCATTGCGTATGGCCTCGTTAAGCAGCTTGTGGGTCAGCATCCTTCTTGGATCCATCGTCTCTTCGTATTTCTGCCCACATTTAGCTTGAACTGCTGCTGCACCCATAGTTACACGCGCGTCTTCATCGCGGCCCAGCGCCATGCGTTTTCTTGTACCCATCCATTCCACCCCAATTTCCCTTTTTTCACTTTTCCTTGCTTTTAGAAACTAAAGCTCATCCCGGCCTGCATGTTTCCATTCATCCAGCTCCCGCCAGGCAGCGCGCGCAGATGCATGACCTTTGCAAAAACGGTCACGTCTCCGACGTCCAGTTCCCCCCTCCCTTCCATGCCCAGCCCCTCCACCTTTTTGTCAGAGAACGAGATTATCACCTTCGGGACCAGCCTCACCTTCCCATCCGCCAGCCTTACCACGTACTTGGCGAGTGCAACGCTCCAGCCGTTGCCGATATATTCGCCACCGGCGTGGAAGCTTCCATAGTTGAGCAGCGCGCCATACCCACAGTCCACGTAATAGAATCTGTCGTTGTAAGCATATGCAGTTATGGAGACGTGGCCAACAGGCCTCGTGAGGTCCAGCTCAGCGGATTCCAGGTTCGCAGTTTTGCCTCCTGACGACAGAGCTATGGATGCATCAACCTCTATTCCGAGAGGAAGACTGACTCTTTTGCTCAGGCCGACTCCCACTGACGGGGTTTTTGTCTTGTCGTAGGAGCAGATGAATATTTTCCCCTGTGCCGGTGCCTCTGCCGCGGCTGATTTTGGAGCTTCCAGCATGAGGCCAGCTGCCAGCACCGCACCTGCCAAGGCCGTGCCAAGCGTTCTTAGTCTCGTACAGTTCCTGTCTTTGTGTATTTGTTGTCGTCCTAGCCTCATAGTTTCACCTCATAGTTTTTTTTGCAACGATGACCCCCTCCATCTCATTCCGGTAGACGAGGGATGTTTCGAAGCCGATATCTGCCAGAATCGGGTACAAACCCTCCAAAGTGAAGTATCTGGTTGAATCCCTGTGACTGTGGCTAATCCAGTACGCGGCCAGCTTTGGAGGCAGTTCCCTCCGGAAGCGCTCAAGCCGCCATTCAAACTGCATCTTCTCCATTGCCGGGTTGGAATAGGCGAACATGTCACCATTGACAAAGTGCCCGCCCTGCCTCAGCCTGTCGTGGATGGCCTTGAAGATGGCAACCTGGCTTTTATGCGCCAGGTTGTGCAGCACATACGCGCTGTAGACGCCATCCAGCCGGGCATCGAGTGTATCAAGGAATCTGATGAAGTCCAAGGTGACGAATTCTATCTTCGGATTACTAAAGCGCCTGGAGCATAGTCGTATCATCGCAGGGCTCTTGTCAACCGCGTAGACGCGGTCGATGCCTTCGAAACCGTTTGTTTCGGCGCTGACCATGCTCAGGGTCAGGCCGGTGCCCGGGCCGCATTCCGCTATGATGGCGCCCAGCCCCTCTCTTTTTGCAGGTTTTACGATGACTTCGTTTACGAACCTCCCTATGGTTCTCTGGAACTCGTCGTGGTGCGGAACCGCACGTGGAAACAGGTCGTACTCCTTCGCGAGCCTGCCCGTGAAGAGGGCGTCCTTGTCTTTCCGTAGTTTCCTGCTCACCAATCCCACCTCAATTTCTTATCGTTTCTACCACATTCGCCCAACGCAAGTATTTTAATAAGTGCCCACCACTACTGGTAGTATGATTGAGGACAAGCTTATCGCCGAGGCTGGGCTTACAGAGGGCGAGGCGAAGGTATACCTGGCGCTGCTGGAGCTGGGCGTTTCCACCGTCGGGCCGATCATAGAAAAGTCAAAGGTCGCACGCTCGTTCGCCTACAACATACTGAACGGCCTCATCAACAAGGGGCTGGCGTCCTACGTCACCAGGGACAGGACGAAATACTACCAGGCGGCCGAGCCATCCCGGCTCCTTGACTACATGGAAAAGCGGAAGGAAGCGCTGGAGAGGAGCAAAAGCGAGCTGGAAAAGCTTATGCCCGGCCTCAAAGCGCTCCAGACGGAAGTCCCACGGACTGAAATCTCTGTCTACGAGGGATTCAGGGGGATACAGACCGCGTTCGAGCATTACGAGGACAAGCTGCGAAAAGGTGACGAATACCTGTGCTTCGGTGGTTATCCCACCCAGAAGGATCAGTACCACCTCTACTGGCAGAAACATCATGAAAAACGGATGAAAGAAGGGATAAGGACCAGGATGCTTTTCGATAAGGACGCCGACGACGACGTGTTGAAGAACCGCAACAGCTATGCCCTCTGCGATACGCGGAGGCTGCACACGAAGCTGAAGACGCCGGCCTGGTTTTACATCTACAAGGACACGACGACCATCTTCCTGCAGGAAAACCCCGACTTCCAGAACACGAAAGCGCTCGGCGTGGAGATCGTGAACCAGGAAATCGCGGATACGTTCAGGGCGATATTCGAGGACTACTGGAAGAAAGCCAGGCCATACGAACAGCCGAAGCGTTAGGATTTATAGGACGAACCAGCCATATCCGTCCTCATGGAGAACCCTGACACGCCATGGCTGCGGAACTACGAAAGCAGGAGCCCGAAACCGTTCATCACGCCGCCCAGCCCTGCCGCCGTCTTCTTCCTGAAGTTTCTCAGGTCGAAAGGCGTCCGCAGCGGGAAGCTCGCTGACATCGGCTGCGGCAGCGGCCGCGACTCAGTTTTTTTCGCGCGGAACGGCTTTGAGGTCCATGCCATCGACCGGGACGGCTCAGTCATGAAGGACCTTGACCTGCACGGCGTGAGGACGCACTGCCACAGTGCGATGGATTCCTGGCTTTTTGAGGACGCGTTCTTCGATTTCGCCATAGACGTGCTATGCTACGGGCAGGAGAAGGATACAGAAGGAAAAAAATTCTACAGGGGCGAGCTGAAACGTACGCTCAGGTCAGGGGGCTACTACCTCCTCTGCGTTCCGGCCGCCGGCAAGCGCATGTCAGAAGAGTTCGCAGGTTTCACAACCGTCGCTTCGGAGGAATCGGACGACAACGGCAGCCGCGTCACCAGCGTCATCCTGCAAGCAAAAGGCATTTAAATCCTACTTACATAAAGTCTTTCTTATGACAACACTATTTGACCGGTTAAGAGGGTCATCCAAGCCCACGAGGGCATTGACCGTTACAGCACCGCACCTGTTCGCATGCAGGGCGAATTACATAACTAATGTCGTGCCTGAGTTCCCGGCAGCCAAGGCATTCGCGCCTCACTTCTGCGATTCCTACCTGCTGATAAGGTCCGTGTCCCAGGACTCCAAAGAGCCATTGCCGGTCGGCTTCGGCCTGCTTTCGCTCGGCGTCAAGTGCCACGAACTGCTGCCAGCATCATTCTCCAAACCGCTCCGGCACAGCAAGGACCTGCTTAAGCCCCTTGGCTTGGCCTTCCGCATGAAGAAGTCCGGGGAGATGGAGGTCTTCAACCCTGCAGTCATCAGGCCGCAGCTTGAATCCATACTGCACAAGTCCCTGCCCACTGCACACGCCCTGGATGCAGGCCTAGTGGAGTTCGCAAAGCTCAATACGGCAAAACCGTTGGCATATCCCTACGAGCTGCTGGGCTGGCCCTCGCTGGTCGTTTCCAACGATGCGTTTGCCATAGACTCGACACCCACTTACAATGGCGATATGCGATTCGTCTCAAAGCCGGACGAATCCGTGAAGACAAGGTTGCTGGTTTCCACGGCAGTTGCGGTCGTGGAGCAAATAATGGGAAAACTGAAAGCCCTGCCAAAAATAGGCGTGTTCTTGACCGAAAGCAATATGGCGCCGGTCTGCGACGTGCCGGTCTGATTATCTCCTTTCGCCGTAGACTTCCATGAAGCGCTTGTATTCTTCGAGCATCCCTTCGGTTATGGACGGCCTTCTTTTCTTCACCACTTCAACTACCATGGCGGTGGTTATCTTCTGCGGCTTCCCCTCCAGCTTCGTCCTGAGGGCCTGCATCTTCGCGCTCTGGCAGACCTCCGCTATGTCCGCGCCGCTGAAGCCGTCAGTCATCCCGGCGAGCGCCTCTAAATCGACGCCAGCGGCGAATGCGCCCAGATGTATCCTGAACATGTCCTCCCTGCCCTTCTCATCAGGCGGCGGGATGTAGAATATCCTGTCGAACCTGCCCGGCCTCATGATGGCCGGGTCCATGATCGTCGGCTTGTTGGTTGCAGCGAGCACAACAACGCCTTTCTGCGATTTTATGCCGTCCATCTCAGTGAGGAACTGGCCGAGTATCTCCGATGAGCCGCCCATCCCCCTTGCCGGGGCGAACGTCTCTATCTCATCCACGAACACTATGCCCGGCGTATTCTCCCTCGCACGGTCGAACGTCTCCTTCAGCACGTTTACAGCCTGACTGTAGCCCCTCTTCATAAGTTCCGCGGCGCTCAGTGTCTGGAACGACGCCTTCAGCTCGTTGGCCGCCGCGCGCGCTATGAGCGTCTTGCCGGTGCCCGGCGGGCCGAACAGCAATATGCCCTTGCTGGGCTTGACCTTGAACTCCTTCATCTCGGCCTCGTGCAGGAGGGGGAGCTCAATCGCTTCCAGCAGCGCCTTCTTGACGTCGTCCAGCCCCGCCACGTCCTCCCATCTGACCGCCGCTTCCTTCGCGGCCTCCTCTTCCTTCGGCTTTGCCGCGCCGACCCGCCTCTCGAAGTCCATCCTGAACTGCTCGTACTCATCAAGCCGCGCCAGCCCTGTGCTCGGCTTTATCTGCTTCAGGACCGTGAGGAAGTGCGCCATGGAAATCGGGACCACCACGCCGCTCTTGGACGCTTCCTTTGCCGCAAGCCTCTTGGCCTCGGTGACTAGGTTCTTCAGGTCAGCGCCGGAGAACCTGTCCGTCTTCTTTACGATGGCACCCAGGTCCAGGTCTTCAGCCACCGGCAGCCTCTTCAGGTGCACTTTGAGTATCTCGCGCCTGGCTTCGGGGTCAGGCAGGTGCATGTATATTATCTTGTCCAGCCTCCCCGGCCTGAGCAGGGCCGGGTCGAGCTCGCCAGGCAGGTTAGTCGCGCCGATTACCATGACCGTTCCCTTGGCCTTGTTCGCGCCGTCTATCTGCTGGAGCAGCTCGCTCAGGACGCGCGGCCCGACCACGTCAAGGCCTTCGCCGATGGACGTGCGCTTCTTCGCTATGGAATCTATCTCGTCGAAAAACAGCACCGTCGGAGCGCTCCTGCGCGCGTTCGTGAACACCTCTGCGACGTTCTTCTCTGATTCGCCGACCCATTGGGACATTATCTGGGATGAGCGGACCTCTATGAAGTTGTATTTGAGCTCCTTGGCAAGCGCCCGCATGAGCATCGTCTTGCCGGTGCCTGGCGGGCCGAACAGCAGTATGCCTGCCGGCGGCTTTATTCCGTAGGTGAATGCGAGTTCCTTCTTCTCCAGCGGCACCATTATCGAGTCGCGCAGCTCCTCCTTGACGTCCTCGTAGCCGCCCACGTCCGCCATGGACTGCTCCTCGCCGCCCAGGGAAATGTCAGTCATGCCGAACTTGCCGTAGGCCTTCATCCTCTCTCCGCGCTCCACCTCGGACTCGCGGCTTATGTGCACGCCGAGCAGCTCGAGCGCGCCTAGGACGATTATGGTGAACAGTATCCCGCCTACCAGTTCCACCTGCATGGGCGTCCCGTAAAGGATGCCGATGAGGAAGTATATCGGAAGGACCACGAGCAGGGCGAATGAGGACATGAGCTGCGGCCTGGGCTTGAGCCTGCCTGAGAGGTACCCTAGCAGCCAGAGCGCCAGGCCCCACGCGATCAGCTGGAGCAGGAGGGAATCGCGCATGAGCATTATGATGATGTTCCCAGCCAGCCAGTTGAAGCCGCCCCATATCCGGCCGACGTTGTCGAAGCTTACGAACCTGCCGATGGCGCTGACAAACGCAGGCCCCATGCCCATGATGTCGACCGGCTGCCTGGC
Organism: Microcaldota archaeon; assembly: GCA_964479815.1. Lineage (GTDB taxonomy): Archaea > Micrarchaeota > Micrarchaeia > Anstonellales > Bilamarchaeaceae > Bilamarchaeum. The sequence continues at coordinate 1,367 of CAYZNP010000018.1, read as the reverse complement.
AAGCAGCAGGTCCGGCTGGCCTGGCCTGTACAGGTCCATCTTCAGAGGCAGGTATGCGGTGTTCTGCACCAGCCAGATGGATGACAGAGTGAGGATGAGGAAGACCGAAGGCAGCGATATTGCGATGCTCTTGCGGGAGCCGAAATAGAGCGCGCCCATGCCCATGCCGGCTATGGCGAGCCAGCCGGCGAACGGCAGCCCGACGAAGGCGAAAGGTGCGAGCACGAGTATCTCCAGGACGGCTATGACCATCCAGTTCTCAATGACCTCGAAAAGTATGACTGAAAAGATGATGAGGTAGAACCAGCCGAAGACCGAGGACTGGTAGATGACCGCCGGCAGCGCGAGCAGCGCGCCTCCCACGACGCCTCCAGGCGCTGTCCTGAGCGCGATAAGGCCGCACACTGCGGCGAGCACCGGGACGAGGTAGACTGGGTAGAATGGTATGCTGCCGAGCAGCGACAGCGCGCCGAGGAAAACGAGGATTGCGCCCCACAGCACATCGCTTCTCTGCGCCATGGCGAGATAGGCCGCGACCTTCTGCCGACCCATGGATTGCTGTTTCACTGCTGGCATGGTAGTGTTTCCGTGCTGGGTTTTTTTAATGTAGCGGCTTCTATTTTTCTATCCTGAAATCCGGCTGCACCCTGCGCCATTCGCCGTTCATGAAGTGCCAGAGGCTTCTCGTAGTAGAATCATAGACCAGGTTGTTCCTGGAGGCGGTCCCCATCCCCCGGTCTATCTCTATCAGCGGGAACCTGCGCATCCAGCCCATCTCATCGCGGAAAGGATTGCGCCCGATAAGCGGGGAACGCTTCCGCTCGGCCTTGAGCTTCTCGCACCAGGCAATGACCTTGTCCATCTCGTCCTTTGTCACCATGCGAGACTAATTCAAAAGAAAAGAATTAAAATGCCGGGCATATTCCCCTGGCAAGCGGTGCTGTCACGGCCAGGCATTGGTATGGAGAAGAATGACTATTTCTGCGCTTTGGCGAACCTAGCTTCCGCTTCCTTCCAGTCGATGTTCTTCATGAACGCAGCGATATAATCCGCTTTCTTCAATCCGTAATCCGTCATGTACGCGTGCTCGAACACGTCCATGACGATTATCGGCGTGGCTCCTGAAAGGTGGCCTGCGTCGTGCTCGTTTATCCAGCAGTTGAAAAGCCGCTTTGCAGCGCTGTCATAGTATAATACTATCCAGCCAATCCCACGCATTGCGCCGGTCGCCCGGAAGTCCTTCTCCCAGTTCTCAGCCGAGCCGAACTCTGCGGCGATAACCTTCGCGAGCGCCGAACCCGCGTTCATCGCCGCGCCGCCCTTCTTCAGGTTGCCGAAATAATATTCGTGCAGGCGCATGCCGTTGA
>CAYZNP010000017.1:0-12361 GCA_964479815.1 Microcaldota archaeon | reverse complement strand
CGTGGAGGTATTCACTGCTTCCCGGCAGACTTCAATTAAGCGACTCTACTGGTTACCACGGCTCGGTTGTACGAAGCATCTGGAACAGCGATGGCTATGATCACCGGCCCATAGTCAGCATAGGCTTCCCCTGGCTCATGCCAACTGGCGTAGCAGCCCTCGACCTGGCCCCTACTATCACGGAGAAGCTTGAGAATATAATGAAAAAGGCGGAAAACCTCGTTGACCCGGAACAGCTTCTGCGCATTGCAACAAACCTGGAAGCACTGATAGCCAGGCTGGGCCCCTCTATGGAACCGATTCAGAAGAAGATTCGCGAGTTGAAAGGACTGTCCACCGGGCTATCTGGGATAGAGGAATTGCCCCCGCTGGGCCCCTCTCTGGAACCGATTCAGAAGAAGATTCGCGAGTTGAACGAAGCGTGCGCCAGACTATTGACGATAACGAAACAGCCCCTGCAGGCCCCCTCTCTGGAGCATATCCAGAAGAAGATTCGCGGGGTGAAAGAACTGGGCGCCGTACTATCGGGGATAGAGGAGCTGCCCACGCTTGATGCTGCCCTGGAGCCAATTCGGAAGGGGATTAAAGATTTGAAAGAAGTGGCCACTGGACTATCGGCGATAGCGGAAGTGCCCCCGCTGGTACCAGAAGCGCCGAAGCCGCCCCCGCTTGTGAGCTGAACTTATTTCCGCAGGATCACAACGCTCTCCCTGGTGCGCACCTTCTGCGGCCTGACATCTGCTATGCGCTCCGCGCCGACTGCGATCTCAACGCCCGAAAATCCTATCCGCTGCGCGATTTCCGCGAGTATCTCGTCCACAAGCACGTGCGTCTCGTGAATCACTGAATTGGACACGACCACGTAGGCGGAGCAGCCAGGCCGCAGGACGCGGAACATCTCAGCCATCGCCCGTTCCATGTCCGAGAAATAAGTGCCTATTATCGGTATCCTGTATCCTATGTCGCCGACTTCCGGGGGCATCTGCCCCACCTCCATCCTCTTGCCGATGAACGAGCGCACTGCGCGCATGCGCATCTCCGCTGCCTCGCTTCCGCTCATGTTCAGGAGGCTGAGCTCCAGCCCGTAGATCTTGGAGTAGTCTATGTTGTTGAGGTAGGGCGGCGACGTCACCACGATGCCGGCCGATTCCTTCTCCATGTCCAGCGCCCTCGCATCGCCCAGGAACACCTGCGGCTCAGGCCCGCGGACTGGCGTTTCCCGCAGCTCGCGCACCATCCGCTTCACCTTGCGCCTGAATATCTCCTTGGCCGGCAATGCGCGCTTCTCCTTCATTATCTTCAGCACGCCGCCGTCCTTTAGTATTATGCTCGCCTGCGGCAATACCGATAATAATGCCAGGAGCAGCAGGTCCCGCGCCTTCCCTTCCTCGTGCTCTATCGCGTTCCGTATCGCAAGTATCTCGTTGTAATTGCGTTTCGGGAATGCAGCGCGCGGGCTGAACAGCTCGAACTCCCATTCGATTTCCGCGGCCGGTTTCATGTCCTTCGCGAGGAATGCCTCCACTGCCTGCAGGTCCGGCGCGTCGTAGTCCTGCGCCTTGGTTTTGGAAGCGAACGCGGCGAGCGGCGACGCGTCCACACCGATTGAGCGCATGCCCGCATTCTTCGCAGCGAGCAGTGTCGTCCCTACGCCGCAGAACGGGTCGAGGACGACTTCCGTCGCCCCGCTCTCGCGCAGCGCATGCTCCACAATGCCTGGCGCGTAGCCTTCCTTGTACCAGAACCAGCCGTGGATGGGTATATCCTTGCTGAGCTCGAACGTCATCAGCCTGCCGAGCTCAGGCCGGCTCGTGATTTTCATGTCATCCCTCGAGTTTCTGCTGCGCGGAGCCGCGTTTCCTTCCCAGCTCCGCAGCCTCCTTGGAGAGTTCGTCGGCCTCGGAGTTCTTCTCCCGCGGGATGTGCTCGAAATGGATCTCCAGCCCCCTGCACAGCTCCTCCACCCTCCTCTTGAGCGGTTTCAGCTTCGCGTCCTTGACCTTGTATTCGTTGTTGAGCTGCTTTATGAGCAGCAGGCTGTCGCTCTTCACGTGGACCTTCGTCTCGCCCATCTCGTGGGCCGTCTCCAGCGCACGGATGACCGCAGTATACTCGGCAACGTTGTTCGTCCCGCCGCCCAGGTACTCGTCCAGCTCCTCCACGCGCACGCCGTCCCGGTAGATGACCACCCCTATGCCCATGGGGCCGGGATTCCCCAGGCAGCACCCGTCTGTGAATATGACTAGCATTGAAACCCATTATTCCCCTGCGGCACGATTTTTATACTGTTCGACTGACGATTGTTTCATGCCACGCTCGTTCCATCCCACCCCGCTTGTCGCTGCGGTGAAAATCCTGCTTTACGTTGTGGTATTTACGGCGCTCCTGATGGTGGTCCAGAACATGCTCGCTGGCCTGTTCATCCAGCTTCTGGCCGGGGTTTGGCTGGCCGGGGTCCTTTTCGTGCTGCTCGCATCCGTCACGGCAAGGTTCCAGACCATAACGCTTGATGAGAATACCATCATCCACAGCGGCGGCGTCCTCGCAACGAAAAGGACCGTCCTCCCCTACGGCAAGATAACCGAGACGAGCTACACCCAGGGGCTTCTGGAGCGCCTGCTTGGGGTGGGAACCATAAGCATAGACACGGCAGGCGGCTCTGAAATAGCCATACGGGTGCACAACGTGCGCTATGAGGACATAAAAAATCTGATGCACGAGATAAACAGGAAAACAGGAAAAGACACTGGCATATGATACGCTGGTTTTGCACATGGCAGGGATTGAAATAAGCGACGAGTTCGTGGTCTTGCGGGAAAAGCCGCTCATACTGAAGCTCCGCAGCCTGGGCGCAGGCGTGGAGGAGGCCGAAGAAACCAAGCTCACGCTGCTTGAAGCAGCGTATTTCGCGGACCGCGGCGTGCTCCCGCTGAAAAAGGACGAGCTAATCCACCGCGCCTCCAGGAAGGACAAGCTGTCGCACGAGAAATATTCCGTGATAAAATACCTCCGTGACCGGGGATACATCGTCCGGCCCAGCCTTGACGGCACGCCCTATCTCCGGCTCCACCGCAAGGGCTTCAGGCCAGGAGAGGACAGGACATTCTGCCTCATAGAGGTCGTGCGGAAGGACTGGCAGTGCGAGCCCGGGAAGCTGCTGGAATCGCTCGATATGGCAGGCCGGCTGCGCAAGGAGCTGGCCATCGCCGTCGTCGACCCGAATCAGGAGAAGCCGCTTTTCCTCAAGTTCGGCCGGATGAACTTCGAGTAGCCCCGGCGCCCTTTCAGCAAGTTTTTAATCCTTGATAGCAATATAGGCGCATGTTCGCAAGGCCGTTGTTACTGTTTCTAACGCTGGCAGCATTGTCTTTCTCAGTCACCGTCATCTCGCCCCCTATTGGCGAGATGGGCAATGGCGACATCATAGACGTGGGCACCATCGGCCCGGGTCAGACGCTCTCCATCCTCATCAGCAGGACCGTGACCACCGGCGGCATACACGGCAACGGCGGCCTCATGGACATGGCAGTCGTCACCGGCCTTCCGGCCGGATGGACCACCCAGGAGAGCAAGCTCTACCAGGACCCGCTCCAGGTCACGGTGAGCGCCAATCCTGATGCCGCGCCCGGCAACTACACCTTCCGCGTCACGGTGATAGACGAGAACAATGGCGAGCTGCTCGGCAACGTCACCTTTACCGCAAGGGTGCATGTCACCTGGGACGTGATGGACTTTGACGTCGTGCCCAGCCAGATTACCGTGGGGCCAGGCCAGCCCGCCCAGTTCTCCATAATCCTGACAAACAAGGGCTCGGCAAGCGACGTCTTCGAGGTCAGCGCCATAGGCTCCAGGAACTGGGACTTCAAGAAGCAGGTTTTCGTCCCTGCCATGAGCACGAAGACCATACGCTATGAAGTCGTCGGCGGCGAGGAGGACTACTACAAGCCCACCATAAAGGTCGTCTCACTGGCAAGCCGCAACATAGCCGCGGAGAAGAACGTCACCATAAACGTCCGTTCCGGCATTTTCGGCGACTACAAGGCTACGAACCACGGCACCCTGCTCTTCCCGATTTTCGAGGCTCCGGTATACGCGCTTGCAGGCCTCCTCTCTAATTTCCTGGGCTGAACAGCGGTTTTAAACAGAAGCGGCCATCTTATTTCCGATGAAGAGACGCGACGCCATCAACCACATCATCAGGGGCATCCTTGCTGGGCGTACGGACGTGGAGGCGCTCAAGCGCGAGGCGTGCAGGAAGTTCAGGCCGGACTCCATGATAACGAATCCGGAGCTGCTCGCGGCATTGCCGGCGCGCGCGGTTCCGCGCATCCGGCGCCTCCTTCTCAAAAAGCCTGCCCGCACGCTTTCGGGCGTCACTCCGGTCGCCGTCATGGTAAGGCCTGATGGCTCGTGCAGGCACGGATGCATCTACTGCCCCGCCGCAGGGCTTGCAGCGAAAAGCTACACCGGATACGAGCCCGCTGCGCTGAGGGCGAGGCAGTTCGGCTTCGACCCGCGCCTGCAGGCAGCCAGCCGCGTGGAGCAGTTCGAGGGCGGGGGCCATCCCGCGGACAAGTGCGAAATCATAGTAATGGGCGGCACGTTCCTGGAGATGCCTGAAAACTACCGGTCATCCTTCATCAAAGGGGTATACGACGGGCTGAACGGCAAAAAATCGAGGACGCTGGCAGGCGCCATCCGTGCCAACGAGCGCGCCAGCCACCGCGCCGTAGGCCTGACCATAGAAACCAGGCCGGACGCGTGCGTCCAGTACATCGATGAGCTGCTTTCCTACGGTGCCACGCGGGTAGAGCTCGGCGTCCAGCATGCCGATGACCGGATTTACAGGCTCGTGAACCGCGGCCATACCGTGAAGGACGTTGTTGATGCGACCCGCGAACTGAAGGACTCCGCGTTCAAGGTGCTGTACCATATAATGCCCGGCCTCCCCGGCTCTGGCAGGAAAAAGGATATCGCGTTCGTCAAAAAACTATTTGCCGGCCCGCGTTTCCGCCCTGACATGCTCAAGATATATCCTACGCTCGTGGTCGCAGGCAGCGGCCTTCACGAATGGGCGGAGCAGGGCAGGTTCAAGCCCTATTCCGCTGAGGAAGCGGCGGACGTGATATCGGAATTCTACCGCTATATACCTCCCTACGTGCGCGTGATGCGCATCCAGCGCGACATCCCCGCCGCGCGGATTGCATCTGGCGTGAAGAAAAGCAACCTGCGCGAGCTTGTGGAGGCCCGGCTCAGGGAAAAAGGCATCGCAGCCATGGAGATACGCTCGCGCGAAATCGGGCTGCGGGGAAGGCGTTTCGACCCGGAGGATTTCACGCTCAAGCGTTTCATTTATGAAGCAGGCGGCGGGAAGGAGCATTTCCTGTCCTATGAGGACGGGGACGGGCTCATCGCGGGCTTCATACGCCTGCGTTTCCCGTGGAAAAGCCGCAGGGCTGAGATAAACGCCAGTTCCGCGCTAGTCCGCGAGCTGCACGTTTACGGCTCTGAAGTCCCCATCGAAGGAAGCGGCCGCGCGGCAGTCCAGCACAGGGGCCTTGGGGCGAAACTGCTGGAGGAAGCAGAGGCGCTCGCATGCGAAGCAGGAAAAAACCGCATGATAATCATCAGCGGCGTCGGAGTGCGTGAATACTACAGGAAGCGCGGGTATTCATTGCTCGGGCCGTATATGTCTAAACTGCTTTAGCCAGTTTTCCCTTTTTTCAGCTGGCCAGCCAGCTTTCTCATCCTTTTCGCGAATCCATCCGCCATGGCCACCATCTCCTCTGCCGTCTTCTGATCGTGCGCATAATGATAATCCGCGCCTTCGCGGGCGCTCATGGCTGCCTTGAAGTCATTGACATAACTGGCCTCCAGCTTTCCTTCCCGCGAAAGTATGCCAAGCATTTCTCCTAGAGCAAAATGTGAGCGCTCCTTGAGCCCGAGCAGGAATAGCACCGCCTTCGCCGAATGAAACATGGCGTAGTATGCCTTTATGATGGCCCATTTGTATCCTTTGGAGCCCAGCTCCTTCTCGGCCTCCTGCAGATCGCTGTCGCTTTCTTTCCATTCTTTCTCTGCCATGTCCGATGCCGGCGCTATGCGGCTGAGATGGCCTTTTGAAACGAGGTCATCAACATCCATCAAATCAGCCTCACCTTGTCCTTTTCAATGCGTTCATACAGCGGCTTATCCTTCCTGGATAATGCCGCATAGTCCATCTGTGTCATGATGAGCGGTTTTATCCGTTCGTCTTTTATGCTGCTGAGGCGGGAAACCACCCCCCCTTTCCTGTCGCATATCAGGAGCACGTCGATATCGCTTTTTTCATCGTTTTCGCCCCTGGCCGCAGAGCCGTAGAGGTACGCTTCGCATCCAGCCGCAGCAAAATCCTTCATGGCTGTTGCCGCCACCGAAATCGCAAGAAGCTTTTTCAACTCCTTTACAACCGGGTTGTCCCGTTCCAGGCCGTACAATACCGTTTTTCCCAGTTCCTCCCTTGCCAGGATGCCCGTTTTTTCCAGTTCTTTCAGGGCTTTGATTGCGCTGTTTTTGGACAGGCCTGTATTTTTGATGAGCTGCGCAAGATAAAACCTGCCCCTTGGCATCTCCAGAAAATATACCAGAATGCGCGATGCGCTCCTGCTTCCCATCAGTTCAAAAACATCTACCATGTAGTTCAAATATTTATACTATGGTATTATTTTTTAAACCTTATGGTTCACTTTTTTGAACTATCACGGCTTCGCAGGGCGGTTCTCCTCTTCATCGAATTCCTTCAATAATTCGTCCTGCTGCTTCAGGAGATCCAGGTACTGGCGCTGGAGCGCGACGAACTCATCCTCTTCCTGCTCGCTGAACCGCTTTATCTGCCTCTCTGCGTTCTTGAGCTGGATGCCGGCCGTCAGCGCATGTATCCTGCGCAGGTTCTCCTCCAACTGCGCCTTCACCGCCTCGCTGACCCAGACGTTCCGGTTGGCCAGTTCCATGCGCACCTCGCTGTGGGAGACGTGCCTGTCTGCCACGAGATTCCTGCCGGACGCGGTGCAGCACATGCCGCAGCGCCTCATGTAGCGCGCCATGTCCCTGACAAGCGCTTCGTTCGTGAACGTGAGCTGCACGGTCCCCTCGAAAGAGCCGGAGCGCACAATGGCCGCGGCGATGTCCCTGTCATGGGATGGCATGCGCGCGAGCGCCATGGAGAGCTTTGCCACCTCGAAACGGTTCTCGTGGTTCTGCTTGACTATGACGCCCCGCCGCTGGAGGAGTTCGTAGGCCTGCCCGCTCCTGCTGACAAGCGCATCCTTCAGCTGCTGGGGGGAAAAAGCCGAAAGCGCGCTGCCCAGCTTCTGCAGCTGCTTCTCGTTCGGAAGGATTATGTCGACCCTGGCTGCCTTCGCCTTGGCTGCGATCTCATCGGCGTTTGCGGTTATGGAACGGAGTTCCGCGCTGCAGTCCATGCCGAGGGCCGAGCTCTTGAATTCAAGCTCTGCCCTTTTTTTGTTTAGCTCCATCAGCCGTGCGAGTTCCCTGGGAGTTATTTCCACGACCAAGTATTAGCATAAGCAACAATAAAAACATTAGGATGGCCGAAGCCGCGAGCACAAATGCGGCCACTGCCATGGTGAGGTCGTCTTTTTCCGGCTGTGCTGCGGGCTGCGCCTCTGCTTCCCGCCGCGGCAGCGCAGCCTCCATCGCATCGGTGCTCTCGTCAAGCGCCTTCGCGTAAGACAATATCCTGTACGCCGATCCGTAATCCCCCTGCGACTGCAGGAACGCGCCCTGCGACTGGTATATCCTTCCCCAGAGAGAGGTGCGGCTCTCGTTGAGCAGTTTTGCCGCCTCGGCCTTCGCGTCCACAGCCGGCTGCTGGGCCGCGCCGTCCATCACTATGACATATACTGCGTCGTATATCGCTGCGCCGTACCTGCCCTTGTCGTAGGAGTCCGTTGCGCTGTCCAGCTTGAACTGGGTATCGGCGCTGCTCCTTGGCAGGGAGCGCGCAAGAGCCAGCTTCTCCCCGGCCATCGCCTTCCATGCGCTTTCATTGACCGGCGTTCCGTTTTCTGATGCGGCCGCCGCAAGCGCCTTCGACACCTCGCACCATGCCTGCACATACATGAGGTCGTCGTACGCCGCGTATCTCTCATCGCTCACGAGCTGGCCGTCGCTCTGCGTGGCGTTGAGCTTCTGGTATGCCCACTCCTCCCGCAGGCTGGAGCCTATCACCCACTGGAAATTCGCGTCGCTCATCGCAGGCCTTTTTATCTGCGAAAGGCATATCCCCGCCTTGCCCTTCTCCCCCGGAAGGTCCGCATCCCCTGCGACCATGGCCCTGATGCTGGACAGGTCTATGTAGTTGAGGAACGCCTCGTTGGCAGCGGCGAAGACGTATCCTTCTTCCAGAAGTTTTGACTGCCTCTGCACCTCGTTCTGGTAGAATTCCTTTATCTGCCCGGTCTCGTTGTCCGTCCCGTTCAGCGATTCCATGGCATCCCGCTCCAGGCCTATGGTGCGCTGCGCCACAGGCACGAACCCTTCAAGCCCGGACTTATCATAGGGCGGAAGGTCCGGGATGGGCCTCTTCGCTGGGGCGAAGCCCTCCTGCGCGATGCTCCGGTTGTCCATCATGAACCCGATTATCTCGCTCGCATTGTGCGCCTGGAGCACCACCAGGCCATATTCCTTCTCCAAGCTCTCCAGCAGGAGCGCCTCGTAGAAGTTCTCCGCGGGCGTTATGAAGTATCTCGCGCCCTTCTGCGCGACACCCTTCGCCTTCTCATAGAGCCCGCCCACCTCTCCCACATCGCCGTTCGTGTCTATCGTTCCGGTGATTACGGAATCCTGGCGCATGGTCCTGTTCTCCAGGAGCGCGTAGGTCATCACCGCGAGGGCGGCGCCGGCGCTCGGCCCCTCCACGTAGTCCGCCGCTTCCATGGTTGAGAAGCCCACCAGCACGTCGCATGCCTCCTTCCCGGAAAGCCCATACGCGTAGCTCACCGCCTGGGCTATGGAATCCTGGGTCGATATCGCCGTCCGCGGGTAGACCGTGGCAAACACATTGCCGCTGCCCGGCACCAGCGACACGGTCACGTTGACGAGGCCGCCGCCCTTGCCCACCACCGCCGGCACGTGCTGGGATATGCTGCCGTTGCATGAAGCGGACGAAAGCGCCACTAGCATGAGCGCTATGAGTGCGAGTAGCCGCCCCTGATGTTTCATGATTTTCCATCTCTGGGCAAGTTAATAAACATTTCAACGCATAACCTGTAATATGGACAGGCGACTAGAAGGAAAGCTGGAGGACCTGCGCGACCGCATCCGGAAGCTGGACAGCGCCCTGGTGGCGTATTCCGGCGGCGTGGACAGCACGCTCCTGCTGCGCATCTGCCGCGAGGAGCTGGGCGACAAGGCGGTCGCCGTGACCGCGCTCTCCGAGAACTATCCCTCGTCCGAGCTTGCGCTGGCGCGCAGGGTGGCGAGGATAATCGGCGCCAGGCACGTCATCTACAGGCCGGCGCGCCCGGTTTCGTGCAAGGGAAAGATATACAGCAGCCTCAAGGGCCTTGCCACGCGCATGAGGCTGAAGAACGTGCTGGACGGCTCCCACAGGGACGACGCAGCGGAACGCGGCTTCAGCTTCGCTGCGGCCAGGAGCATGGGAATCCGTAGTCCACTCCTCGAGAGCGGCCTTTCCAAGGCTGAGGTGCGGCTCCTTGCGAAGGAGTTCGGCCTGCCGAACTGGGACAAGATCTCCTCGGCCAAGCCCGTAGCCAATAAGATCCCGCTAATCAAGAGGGTTGCGTCCGCAAGGCGCTACCTGGTCTCGCTCGGATTCGGCGCGTGCTCCCTCGTCGTCAGCGGGAGGAACATCTGCATAAGCGGCCCCAAGCCGGACTTCGACCGGCTCTCCCGCCGCATGAAAGCCGTACAGAAGAAGATGCGCTCCCTCGGATTCTCAGAAGTGCTTCTCACGCTAGCTTCTTGAAGGCGAGGATGCCCCTGTCGGTCCTGAAGAACTCGTACTCCTCGGAAAGGTAGAGCTTCTCCAGCGCGCTCCCGGCCTCGGTTATGTAGGAGGTTATGTTCCCCTTGGGTATGTCCTCATAGAGGTAGGCGATGGCATATTTCATGCCCGCATTGACGACCTCCTTCTCCCTTTCCTTGAGCAGTATGCGCCTTACGCCCCTTCCCTCGTACGCCAGCAGCACCGCAGGGTCCTCCAGGTACAGCGCGTTCGGCTCGCCGTTGGTGATCTTTTTCTCGTCCACGTCTAGTTTCGCAGGCCACGCGAGGCCCACGCCCACTATCATGCGGTTGACCGTGGCGCCGAAGCTCCGGCCGTACTGCACTATGTTGCCGACCTCGCTGTCGGTGACGTCGAAGGCGCACTTGCGCATGACCTTGACGCAGTCCTCGACGTCCTCCGCGCCCAGCCGCTTCATCTCCACCTGCTCCTCGTCCAGGAGGTGGATGAACTTCTTCTTCGGAGCTTCGGCCTCTGCCTTCTTCTGCTCCTGCTTGAAGGACTCAACCATCTAACTCACATAAATCGCGTGCTGCAGGAAGGGCACTGCGTCATCATGCTCTCCATCTTATACCCGCATATTGGACATACGTAATACGTCTTTTTAGCCCTTTCCAGCTCAGCCTCGAAATTGTAGCCGCATTTCACGCATTTCTTAATGTCCAGCTCGTTGAGCGCATCGCAGTTCGGGCATTTCCTGCGGAACATGCTCCTTATGCGCACGCCGCACTTCGGGCAGCGCTCCATGCTCAGGTTGACCTTCTCCCCGCAGTTCGGGCATGCCTGCATCGGGCCTTTCCGCGATGGCTGGGCGCCGCCTCCCTTCAGGATGTTGCCCAGCACTTCCCCGAGTCCCATGTCAGCTCCCCGTGCAGTCGAACACGTTAAGCGGTGTCCATGTCGTAGTGCCCGTGCTGCAGTCATAAAGGCCTGCATTAGTGCAGCCGTTGGTGTTGCCGCAGGTTGGTATAGAGGAGCCTACTCCGTGCGCAGACCACCATGCCTGGTTCGTGGTGCAGGCACTCATTGGGCTGCCGCACAGGAACACGCCGCCGGCCGTGCATCCCTGCGTGGCACTGCACATGGGGATGTATCTCACGTTCAGGACCCTATACGTCTGCGTGTTGGTCGTGCACACGCCTTCCCCGAGGTTGCCGCCTGTCGGCGTGCACTTGGGCAGCGTCTCTTCGCCGACGCCCTGCGCCAACCAATATCCGATGTTGCTGGTGCAGAATATCGTGCCTGCGCCTGAGCCGCTGGAGTAATAACCGACATCCGTGCATCCGTCGGTGCTGCTGCAGATGGGGATGGCCTGGCCCTGGGTTATCTGGATGTTCTGGTGCGTTGATTGGCTGGTGGTGCAATACCAGGTAGTCTGAGTGGGCGGTGTGCCGCCCGTAGTCGCTGTGCAGTCGAACACTGCGACTGGACCGCCTTCGTCCCCCGAGGGACACGCGCATGCTACGACGGAGTATCCCGGATGAAGCGTGTTCCAGTATGGGACGGCGGTGCCGTAGGGGTCGATGGTGCAGGGCAGTTCGTTGCATACGTGTATCATAGGTACGTAGCATCCCGACGGCGGGCTGCTGCTGGAGCAGTCTGAAATACCCCAAGCGCTCTGCAGCTGCGAAACCTTCTGCGAGTTCCCTGAAACGCCCCAAGCGCTCTGCGGGGCGGCAGTGCACATGGGCGTGGTCGTTGTGCCGCCCGGCTCAGGCGTGGGGGGTGGGCACTCGAACACCTGGTCGGCCGTGCACTCGCTGGTGTCTAAGTTTCCGCAATCCCCCAATCCGGGCGGCGGCCCGCCGTGCGCATCCCACCATGCCTGGTTGGTGGTGCACATGCCGCAGGGGCCGCTGTGGAATACCCCAAGGTCCGTGCATGCCGCAGTATCAAACGCCGTGCATGTCGTAGTGCCTGCGCAACAGGGTATCTGCTTGCCATCCCAGAGTAGTGCGAGGCCTAGACCTTGGCCGTTCCTGCAAACGCGGTTGCCCTCCTGGGGCGTGGGCGTTGTGCCTCCCCCGCCGCCGCTCACCGTGCACGTGATGTCGTACTGCTTTATCGGTATCTCATAGCCGCAGAAGCTGCCCATCTCGCTCAGTTCGTCGGCTGCCCCTCCCATGCCGCAGTCGATGTTCGGGTCGCCTGTCTTCGTGAAGGTGATGGGGGTGTTTATGGGGCCCTCGGACGACTGTTTGGAATAGGAGTAGTTGATGCCGCTGCTTGCGTCAGTGAGGCAGCACTTGTACGGGCTTGGGAGGGCTGCGATTATGTCCGAGTACGCATCCGTCGTCAGGCTGCTCAGGCTGCCTGTCCTGGTCTGGGTCGTGC